>JBGPVT010000100.1:0-7069 GCA_041491825.1 Xanthobacteraceae bacterium
ATGGCCGCCGAGCGCGAGACCGTCGACCGGCTGATCGCGCACCATCTCGCCGACCGCGTCGGCGCCACCTTTCAGGGCCACGTTTCGGGCGTCACCCGCGCCGGCCTCTTCGTCAAGCTTGACGACACCGGCGCCGACGGCTTCGTGCCGGCGCGCACGATCGGCACCGAATTCTTCCGCTACGAGGAAAAGCATCACGCGCTGATCGGCGATCGCAGCGGCGAATCGTACCGGCTCGGCGACAAGGTCGAGGTGAAGCTCGTCGAGGCGATCCCGGTCGCCGGCGCGCTCAGATTCGAAATCCTCTCGGAAGGGCGCTATGACCTCCGGCGCGGCCGCGCACAGCACCGACCTCCTTCGCATCGCGCGCAACCGCCGCGAAAAAAGCATCCACCCAAGCATCGGCGGAAACGGTGAGAATGACGGATGATCCTCACGCGCGTCGCGCCCTTGCGCCGGCGCTCCTTCGCGGCCTCCGCGGCCGCTGCCCGAATTGCGGGCGCGGGCGGATCTTTCGCGCTTTTCTCAAGGTCGCGGATCGCTGCTCCGTCTGCGGCGAAGCTTTCCATCACCATCGCGCCGACGATGCGCCGGCCTATTTCGTCATCCTGATCGTCGGTCACATCGTGGTGCCGCTGGCGCTCGCCATCGAGACGGCTTATAGACCGCCCTTCTGGATTCAATTCGCATTCTGGCTGCCCGTCACCGTCGCGCTTGCGCTCCTGCTCCTGCAACCGGTCAAGGGCGCGATCGTCGCCCTGCAATGGGCCTATCGCATGCACGGATTCGATCCGGATTCCGCCGCAGCGAGCGAGCCGAATAGCCTTGGGCAATCATGAAAATTGGACGATAAAAGAACGAGCGCACGGAAAACGAGATGAGCGAATTCAACGAGCTGACGAAATATCTCGCCCGCAGCGAAACGAAGGCGAAAGCGCCCTACCGGCGGCCGCGCGACGCCGCGACCCTGATCCTGCTCGATCGCACCGAGCGCGAGCCCCGCGTCTTGTTCGGCAAGCGCCACGAGGGCCACGCCTTCATGCCCGGCATGTTCGTGTTTCCCGGCGGCAGCTATGACGCGATCGACGGCCGCATGAAAGTGGCAGGCAGCCTCGATCCTGTGAGCGCGCGCCGCCTTTTGCTGGGCTCGCCGAAGATCAACGAAACGCGCGCCCGCGGCCTCGCGCTCGCGGCGATCCGCGAGACCTGCGAGGAGACGGGCCTCCTCATCGGCCGCCGCGACGACAACCCCCTCGATGTGCCCTCGCCCGCCTGGGAGCCCTTTCGCGAGGCCCGCGTGCATCCCGATGTCGGCGCGCTTCTCTTCATCGCCCGCGCCATCACGCCGCCCGGCCGGCCGCGCCGTTTCGACACCCGCTTTTTCGCCGCCGACCGCGACACCGTCGCCGTCGAACTGCCGGGCGCCGCCGGTCCCGATTCCGAATTCGTCGAATTGAAATGGCTCGCCCTCGCGGAGGCGCGCACGGAGAAGATTCCCGCCATCACCAAGGTGATCCTGGAGGAATTGGAGAACCGGCTGCAGGCAGGATTTAAGAAGGAGGCGTCGATTCCCTTCTTCTATTCGAAGAACGGCAAGTTCCACCGCGATGAGCTTGTCTGAACGATTCCTTGACATTCATCGCTCGATGGCTAGCTTGCCCCCGAATTCGCGAGGATTGGAGCAATGGCGAAAGCAGTGACCCTGAAGATCAAGCTCGTGTCGAGCGCCGACACCGGCTTCTATTACGTCACCAAGAAAAACTCGCGCACGATGACCGAGAAGCTCACGAAGAAGAAATACGATCCGATCGCGCGCAAGCACGTCGAATTTCGCGAGAGCAAAATCAAGTAATCGAGAGTATTCGCGAACAAAACGGGCGCCCGCTGGGCGCCCGATCGATTCAGGGATGAAGGTGGCCGGCGGTGAGCGGCTGAAGAGGCCATTCTCGCCACTCTCCCGCCGGCCGAACCCCACGGACCCAGGAGATGCGGCGGACCTGAGCACTCCGTAGGGTTAGCTCGAAGGGGCCGGTCGGATTGTCGGAAATACGTCCCACGCTATGGCCCCGGGTTTGGACGCTAACCGATGGTAGGGCTGAATCCAACGATTCTAGGGCTCCCCGCAAGGCGATCTTGCGCGGTTACCTTTAGCGCTAACCTTACCGGGGCCCGGGGCGATCAGGCGGCGTCCGACACCACCCGGTTGCGGCCGTCGCGTTTCGCGAGATACAGCGCGGCATCCGCCCGCTTCATGATCAGGGCGGCCTTGTCCTGCGGCCCGATGCGGCCGGCCAAGCCGATCGAAATCGTGACCTCGACGTTGCGGCTTCCCCGCTCGATCGGGAACGGCTCCGCGGCGACCCGGCGGCGGATGCGCTCGGCGACCTTGCTGGCGACGCCGAGGTCGGTGTCGGGCATCACCACCACGAACTCCTCGCCGCCGTAACGGCAGGCAAGGTCGATGCCGCGGATGCAGCTTCTGAGCCGGTCGGAAAATTCGCGCAGCACGTCGTCGCCGGCATCGTGGCCGTGCGTGTCGTTGACCGCCTTGAAGTGGTCGATGTCGATGATCAGCACCGTAAGCGGCTTGCCGCGCGCCGCCGCCCGCTCGACGAGCGAGTCGGCGTGGGTTTCCATGTAGCGGCGATTGTAAAGGCCGGTGAGCGGATCGGTGACGGCGAGCTCCATCGATTGCTGCACATTGTCGCGCAGCCGCTCGGTGAAGCGGCGGCGGCGCACTTGCGTGCGCACGCGCGCGGCCATCTCGTTCTTGTCGGCGGAACGCAGGAGATAATCGTTGGCGCCGAGATCGAGGCCGCGCAGGAGCCGCGCCTTCTGGTCGGTGTCGGCGATCAACAGGATCGGCATATAGCGCGTGCGCTCGAGCGAGCGGATCTGGCCGACGAGCCTGAGCCCGTCGTAATTCTTGAGATCGATGCTCACCATCAACAGATCGAACTTGCCCTCGGCGGCGCGGAACAGCGCCTCTTGCGGATCGGCGGCGATCGCCACCGTGTGATAGGGCGAAAGTGCCGCGGTGATGCGCTCGGCCGTCACCGCGTGATCCTCGACGACGAGCAGGCGCCCATTCATGCCCCCGTCGTTGATCGCTTCGGTGGCGGGGTCGGATACGCCGATCTGGCGCGAGGTCGCGACCCGCATCCGCATCTCGTCGGTCGCCATCTTCAGCCGCACCAGCGAGCGCACGCGGGCGACCAGCGCGATGTCGTCGACGGGTTTGGTGAGAAAATCATCGGCGCCCGCATCCAGCCCCTTCACGCGGTCGGCGGGCTGGTCGAGCGCGGTCACCATGACCACCGGGATGTGATGGGTGGCGGGATTCGACTTGATCCGGCGCACGACCTCGAAGCCGTCCATGCCCGGCATCATCACGTCGAGGAGGACGATGTCGCATTGGCCGCGTTCGCAGATCTCTAACGCCTGCGCGCCGTTCGAGGCGAGGATCACCTCGAAATACTCCGCCGCGAGCCGCACCTCCAGGAGCTTGAGGTTCGTCGGCACGTCATCGACGACGAGGATACGCGCACTCATTCCTCAATCCTTCACGAAATGCCGCACCGTCTCGAGAAATTTGGCGACCGAAATCGGCTTCGACAGATACGCCTCGCAGCCGCCCTCGCGGATCCGCTCTTCGTCGCCCTTCATGGCAAAGGCGGTCACCGCCACCACCGGGATCGATTTCAGCTCATCGTCTTCCTTGATCCACTTGGTGACTTCGAGACCGGAGACCTCGGGCAACTGGATATCCATCAGGATCAGGTCCGGCTTGTGCTTGCGCGCGAGATCGAGCGCCTCGATGCCGTTGCGGGTTTCGATCGTGTTGAACCCGTTCGCCTGCAAAAGATCGTGGAAGAGCTTCATGTTGAGTTCGTTGTCCTCCACGATCAGCACCGTTTTCGGCATCTCCGCTCCCGTCTTCCCGTCCCACGTGCGGCGTGACGGGATCCCCGTTCGATCTTCGGCTTCTTCCGCGCGATAGAGGCGCGAGCGAGACTCGAGACTCATGAACTAACGCCACCGGTTTAATATTTCCTGTCGCGATACAGGAGTCCGAGCGTGCAAGTGCCCCGCAGCGCTGACAGAATCGGCAAGCATGCCGTACCATGGTACGGTAATTGCCATTCGTTACGGAAAGGCAAATGCAGCCGAAAAGCGGGAAAAGCGGAAGCGTTTCGACCGACGTGGCGGAAGCGATCGCCACCCAAGCGCTCGCCTACATCGCCGGCGACGGGGCGCGGCTCGGACGCTTTCTCGCCGAAAGCGGGCTCGGCCCCGAGAATTTGCGTAAGGCCGCGCGCGACCCCTCGTTTCTGCCCGCGGTGCTCGATTTCATTCTGTCGCACGAGCACGATCTCATCGACTTCGCCGCGATCGCCGCGATCGATCCGAAACTCGTCGGCCGCGCGCGCGATACGCTCGCGGGCGCCGCGTCCGATCGCCAATCCTGAACGCAAATCGACGTGGCGCTCACTTCTTGCAAGGCGTCGTTTTCAGGAATTCGATGCTCTTGAGATCGCCCTTCAACGCGAAATTACCGTAGTCGAGCTTGAGCGCGCGGCTGACGCCGTTCTCGTAAAGCTCGAAGGTGAGCGTATAGGCGGGCGTGCGCTCGCCGGTCCCCTCGCCGGGGTCGAAATAGCTCACCGTCACCGGATAGCGCTTGATCGTGGTCAGCGGGGTTGCGCGCACCGCCTCCTCGAGATCGGTGCCCTGGCTCGCGATCGCGCCGCCGATCACCGAGAGCGTTTCATAGACCTTCTTGCCATCGGGCGAGCCGTCATAGACCTTGGCCGCGAGAAGATGCTCGCCGGCCGCTCCTATATCGAGGATTTTCGTCAACTGCTCGGTCGGCAGCAGAATGGGGCCGCCGAGCCGGAGCGGCGGCGTCTTCGGCCTCACAAGCTTCACCGACAATCCTCCGTCCGCGGCCTTGTCGGCCATGCCGTCCACGTCGTCGTGCAATTCGCGATTGACGAAGTTCTGGTTCTTGAAACGGAATGATTTGGCCTCGCCGTCCTCCCAGGTGGTGCTGCGCAAGTCGCTCGTCGTCTGCTTGCCTTCGCCGGTGTCGAGCTCGGTGACTTGCCTGAGCGAGACCGAATAGCCTTCGCAGGCGTTGCCGGTCATTTCGAAGGCGATCCGCCCGCGCGCCGTATCGACCCGCGTCGAGGCCTTGCCAGGATCGAGCGCGAGCTCGTAGATCGCCCGATGCGCGGCCAGCGGAATCCGCTCGGCCCGCGCCGGGGCGGCGAGCAGGAAGAACGGCAATCCGGCGGCGATGGCGGCCGGCATCAGCTTCAACTTCGTCATGCAAAATCCTGGGTCCGGACGAATTCGATGGAAATCCCGGCGAAGATAGTTCGCAAGGAGCGAGGCGACAACGGCATCCGCTTGCGCGAACCCTCCCGATTGGCGAAAAGGACCCCGCAATTCAGGCGAAAGCGTGAGGAGGCGGGGATGACCGGAAAAGTCGAGAAGAAACTCGCGAAACTGGGGATCACCCTCCCCGTTCCGCCCGCCCCCGTCGCCAACTATGTGCCGACGGTGCGCACCGCCAACCTCCTCTTCTGCTCGGGCCAGGTCTCGGCCGCGCCCGGCGGCGAGGCGATCAAGGGCAAGCTCGGCGCCGAAACTTCGATCGAACGTGGCCAGGCCGCCGCCCGGATATGCGCGATCAATCTCTTGGCCCAGGCCAAGGCCGTGCTCGGCGACCTCGATCGCATCAAGCGTTGCGTGCGGCTCGGCGGCTTCATCAACGCCATGCCCACTTTCGGCGATCTGCCAAAGGTGATGAACGGCGCCTCCGATCTCATGGTCGAGGTCCTGGGCGAGCCCGGGCGCCACGCCCGCACGACGGTCGGCGTCGCGGAACTTCCGTTCGACGCGGCGGTTGAAGTGGAAGCTCTGTTCGAGGTCGATTGACGTAAAATGCCGCCGCTCGCATGGCTGACCGCGCGGCCGATCGCGCACCGCGGATTGCATGGCGGCGCCGTCGTCGAAAATACGCTAGAGGCCGCCGATGCCGCGGCGGCGGCGAATTATGCCATCGAATGCGACATCCAGCTCACCGCCGACGGCGAGCTGGTGGTGTTCCACGACGATACGCTCGATCGCCTGACGGTCGCGGCGGGACCCTTGCGCACGCGCACGCTCGCGGACCTCAGGAGCATTGCCTATCGCGATACGGCCGGACGCATTCCCGAGCTCAAGGAATTTCTCGCCCGCGTCGCCGCCCGCACGCCGCTTCTGATCGAGCTGAAGAGCCTCTGGGACGGCGATACAAGAATCGCCGAGCGCGCGGCCGCGATCCTCGCGAATTATAGCGGCCCTTTCGCGCTGATGAGCTTCGACCCCTGGCTCGTGCGGGCGCTCAGGCTCTCGGCCCCGGCACTTCCGCGCGGCATCGTCGCCGAACGCTACTATGACGATCCCGACTGGCGCTTCAGCTCTAGGCAGAAATTCGCGCTCGGCAACCTCACGCATATCGGCCAGACGCGGCCGCATTTCGTCGCCTATTGGGTGCGCGATCTGCCCGCATTGGCGCCGCTATTCGCACGCAACGTGCTCGGCATGCCGCTGTTGACCTGGACCGTGCGCACAGCGGCCGAGCGTGCGCGCGCCGCGCGCTGGGCGGATCAGATGATCTTCGAGGGCTTCCGGCCTTGAGCATGATCCCGAAAAAGCCTGCCCCGGACTTGATCCGGGGTGGGAACCGGTTTTCGGAAAAGATCATGCTCTCGCAAAAGCGCATGATCCCGAAAAAGCCTGCCCCGGACTTGATCCGGCTTTTTTGTCGTCATGGCCGGACTTGTCACCACAAGTCGCGTTCACGTGACTTGTGACGTTCAAATCTACCGAACTCAGGCAGGCCCGAGTTCGGATGCCATCTACGTCTTTGCGACAAGGAAGGCGTGGATGCCCGCAACAAGTGCGGGCATGACGATAAGGCACGGTCATCGCCGGACTTGATCCGGGGTGGGAAACGGTTTTCGGAAAAGATCATGCTCCAGCAAAATGTTAGGGGCGCGCCGACGAAGGTTCGTGATCG
>JBGPVT010000101.1:0-7066 GCA_041491825.1 Xanthobacteraceae bacterium
CATGTCTATGACGTGATCGTGGTCGGCGCCGGCGGCTCGGGCCTCCGCGCGGTCGTCGGCTGCGCCGAGGCCGGGCTCAAGACAGCCTGTATCACGAAAGTATTTCCGACGCGCTCGCACACGGTGGCGGCGCAGGGCGGCATCGCCGCCGCGCTCGGCAACATGGGCGAGGACGACTGGCGCTGGCATATGTACGACACCGTCAAGGGTTCGGACTGGCTCGGCGATCAGGACGCGATCGAATATCTCTGCCGCCACGCGCCGGCGGCGGTCTACGAGCTCGAGCACTGGGGCGTGCCGTTCTCGCGCACGGAGGAAGGAAAAATCTATCAGCGGCCGTTCGGCGGCATGACCACGCATTTCGGCAAGGGAACGGCGCAACGCACCTGCGCCGCCGCCGACCGCACGGGTCACGCCATGCTGCATACGCTTTATGGCGCCGCACTCAAGCACAGTGCCGAGTTCTTCATCGAGTATTTCGCGATCGATCTCCTGATGGACGGCGAGGGCCGCTGCTGCGGCGTCATCGCCCTCGACTTGGAGGACGGCACCATCCACCGCTTCCGCGCGCAGATGACGATGCTGGCGACCGGCGGCTACGGCCGCACCTATTTTACTTGCACCTCGGCCCACACCTGCACCGGCGACGGCAACGCCATGGTGCTGCGCGCGGGCTTGCCGCTGCAGGACATGGAATTCGTGCAGTTCCATCCGACGGGCGTTTACGGCGCCGGCGTCCTCATCACCGAGGGCGCGCGCGGCGAGGGCGGGTATCTCACCAATTCCGAGGGCGAGCGCTTCATGGAGCGCTACGCGCCGTCGGCCAAGGACCTCGCTTCGCGCGACGTCGTCTCGCGCGCGATGACGATCGAAATTCACGAGGGCCGCGGCGTCGGCAAGGAGAGGGACCACATCTACCTCCACCTCGACCATATCGATCCGAAAATCCTGCACGAGCGGCTGCCGGGCATTTCCGAGAGCGCGAAGGTTTTTGCCGGCGTCGATCTCACCAAGGAGCCGATTCCGGTGTTGCCGACGGCGCACTACAACATGGGCGGCATCCCGACGAACTTCCACGGCGAGGCGCTGACCAAATCGAACGGCAATGCCGATCAAGTCGTGCCGGGCCTGATGGCGCTTGGGGAAGCGGCCTGCGTCTCGGTGCACGGCGCCAATCGGCTCGGTTCGAACTCGTTGATCGATCTCGTCGTGTTCGGGCGCGCGGCGGCGGCGCGCTGCGCCGAGATCGTGCATCCGGGCGAGACGCAGCCGGATCCGCCGGCCGAGGCGACCGATTACGCGATTTCGCGGCTCGATCGCTTCCGCAACGCCAAGGGCGCGACGCCGACGGCGGAGTTGCGCGTCAAGATGCAAAAAGTGATGCAGTCGAATTGCGCCGTGTTCCGCACCGGCGAGGTGCTGAGCAAGGGAACGCAGCTCATCCATGACGTATTCGCGGGAATCTCCGACATTCGTGTCAGCGACCGCTCGCTGATTTGGAATTCGGATCTCATCGAGACGCTTGAATTCGACAATCTGATCGCGCAGGCGGCGGTCACGATGGAGTCGGCGCTGAATCGGCAAGAATCGCGCGGCGCGCATGCGCGCGAGGACTTTCCCGAGCGCGACGACAAGAACTGGATGAAGCACACGCTATCGTGGTTCGACGACAAAACCGGCAAGACGAGGCTCGACGACCGGCCGGTGCACGCCTACACGCTGACGAACGAAGTGCAGTACATCGAACCGAAAAAACGGGTTTATTGAGAGCGGGCCCCATGGTCGAACTGACGCTGCCGAAAAATTCCAAGGTGAAAGAGGGCAAGGTCTGGCCGAAGCCCGCGGGCGCCAAGCGCGTGACCGAGTTCCGCATCTATCGCTGGAACCCGGAGGATGGCGAAAATCCCCGCATCGATACTTATTTCGTCGACCGCGACGATTGCGGGCCGATGATTCTCGACGCCATCATCTGGATCAAGAACAAGGTCGACGCGACGCTGACCTTTCGCCGTTCGTGCCGCGAAGGCGTGTGCGGCTCTTGCTCCATGAATATCGACGGGCTGAACACGCTCGCCTGCACGCAGGCGATCGACGAAGTGGCGGCGCCGGTGAAAGTCTATCCGCTGCCGCATCAGCCGGTGATCAAGGACCTCGTCCAGGATCTTTCGAATTTTTACGCCCAGTACGCGGCGATCGAACCGTGGCTGCACACCGAGACGCCCGCCCCCCAGAAGGAGTGGCTGCAAAGCCACGCGGAGCGCGAGAAGCTCGACGGGCTCTACGAGTGCATTTTGTGCGCCTGCTGCTCGACGTCGTGCCCGAGCTATTGGTGGAATCCCGAGCGCTACATGGGACCGGCGGCATTGTTGCAGGCCTATCGCTGGATCGTCGATTCGCGCGACGAGGCGACCGGCGAGCGGCTCGATTTCCTGGAAGATCCGTTCCGGCTCTATCGCTGTCACACCATCATGAATTGCTCGCAGGTCTGCCCCAAAGGGCTCAACCCCGCGAAGGCGATCGCCGAGATCAAGAAGAAGATGGTTGCGCGGCAGTTCTAGCCGTCAATCCGGTCGCGCGAAACGCGGGCCAGACTCATCATTCCGGCGTCGCAATTTTGACTCATGATCTCGTGACCGGAATGACGAGGTGCTCATGATCGATCATATGGGGTTCCCGGTTTCCGACTATGAACGATCGAAGACGTTCTACGCCAAAGCCTTGGCGCCGCTCGGCTACGCGCTCATCATGGAGATTGGTCAAACCGAGAATGACAGTCCTGCGGCGGGTTTTGGCGTCGGCGGCAAGCCGGATTTCTGGATTGGCGGCGAAGGCGGATTGAATCGCCCGCTTCACGTTGCGATTGCAACAAAAGATCGCGCTTCTGTTGATGCCTTCTTTAAGGCGGCACTCGCCGCCGGCGGCGAAGATAATGGCCCGCCGGGACTCAGGCCGCATTATCACACGAACTATTATGCCGCTTTCGTGCTGGATCCCGACGGGCACAATGTCGAAGCGGTTTGCCACGCTCCAGCTTGAAGAGGGCGATTTCTCACGCCGAAATAAAAGCCGCGGGCCAATTTTGGCGCGCGATTTCTTGAAACGACGACGTGATTAGCGATTTCGATCCGGCGCGGGCTACCGGCGAGCGTATCAGGCGGCTGTCAGCATCCGGCTCTGCGCGTCGAAGACGGCGGTTGCGAAGCTGTAGCCGTCGGCCATGAATTCGCGGAAGAGCGAGAGCGGATCGGGCCGCGGATTGGTGATTTCGGCGACGACGTCGTTCGCTTCGAAGCGCAGATCCGCCTCATATTTGCGCGCGATCGCCTGCATCGGATGATTATGAGATAGGCAGTTCATATAGAGCTTGCGGATCGAGCGGTTGCGCGCGGCCAGGATGGTACGGCCCATCAACGCCGAGCCGACGCCGGCATGCTGCCACGGCTGTTCGATCGAGAAGGCGGCCTCCGCCTCTTGCGGGAAATGATCGGTGGAGACGCGGAGTTCGGCGCAGCCGCGCAGAGTGCCATCGACGAAGAATCCGTGGACGACCGAATCCGGCCCCAGCGCCTTCGCCGCGTATTTCTCGATGAAGTAATCGGTGACCGGCGTCCCGAAGCGGTTGGCACGGCTTGCAGGATCGAGGCGCAGAAGATGCTCGCGGAAACGATCGGTTTCGCCGATCCACAGCTTCCGGATGACGCCTTGGGTCTCGGGAGTGTCGTGCATGATGCTTGCCCTTCGCGGCGGATATGGGTGATTCATTCTTGTAAATCAATGTATTGCCGCTATGCAGCAAAAGCATGACGTGGGTTTGACGAGCGGACGAAGAAAAGGGTCCGGGCGGGCAACTTTCGGAGGTATTTCGCGACAAACCGCGCAAGAATCCTGTTTTGGCGGTAATGCTTGCGGCGTTGAAGCGACGGGCATGGGCCGCTAAGCCTCGCGCGGTCGGAATCACCGGGGGCTTTCTTCCGAATGGCTGCGATCACGGAGCGCTATGCCGCACGGGTCGCGGTCGGAGAGATCGAGTCGGACCCCGGTCAGCTTTACGCGATCGGCCGCTTGGCGCGGCTCGAGCGCGAACTCGCCGATTACCGCCCGCCCGCCAAATCCGGGGCGCTTGGCTGGTTGATGGCGCGGCGTCCGATGACCGCGCCGCGCGGCGTCTATCTGTTCGGCGATGTCGGCCGCGGCAAGACCATGCTGATGGACCTTTTCTTCGAGGCCGCGCCGGCCGCGAAGAAGCGGCGCACGCATTTTCACGAATTCATGGCGGACGTGCACGTCCGCATCCGGGATATCCGCTACGCGCTGAAATACGGAGAGGTTTCGAACGGCGATCCCATCGCGCTCGCAGCCGGAATGATCGCCGGAGAAACCTCGCTTCTATGCTTCGACGAGTTCCTCGTCACCGACATCGCCGATGCGATGATCCTCGGGCGGTTGTTCGAAAAATTGTTCGAGCAGGGCGTCATGCTGGTCGCGACCTCCAACGTACCGCCCGAGGAGCTTTACAAGGATGGGCTCAATCGCGCGCTGTTCGTGCCGTTCATCCGGCTGCTGGAGGAGCGCGTGGAGGTGGTTGCGCTCGAGGCGCGCACCGACTTTCGGCTGGAAAAATTACGGGACGTCGCGATCTGGCACGTCCCTGCAGACGCTGCGGCGCGCGCGTCGATCAATCGCGCCTGGCGGCGGCTCGCCGGTCCGGAGGGCGGCGCGCCGCTCGACCTTCCGCATCTCGGGCGCGCAATCCACGTGCCGCGCGCGGGCGGGGGTGCGGCGCGCTTCGTCTTTCGGGATCTTTGCGAAATGCCGCTCGGGGCGGGCGACTTCGTCGCTCTCGCGCGCGCGTTTCACACGGTGATCGTCGAGAACATCCCGGCGATCGCCGCCGAGCGGCGCAACGAAGCCAAGCGTTTTATTCTTCTGATCGACACGCTCTACGACAGCGCGGTGAAGCTGATAGCGTCGGCGGCGACCGAGCCCGACCGGCTCTATGCCGGGACCGAAGGCTTCGAGGCGTTCGAATTCCGCCGCACGGGGTCGAGACTGCACGAGATGCGCTCGGTGGCTTATCTCGCGTTACCGCACGGGAAGCGGGATTCAAGGGCGACGGGCGATACCACCGGCATTGTCGAGACTTGAATGCGAAGAACGGATGAGGTTTCCACGCTTGAGCGGCTTCTACAAACGGGCTAGAGGCTAGGCGGCCCTGCGGCCAAAATTGCAGCTCTGCATCCCTCCAGTAGGATTTTTCCCTCCATGGCACGCAAGAAGATCGCTTTGATCGGAGCCGGCCAGATCGGCGGCACGCTCGCTCTCCTCGCCGGGATGAAGGAACTCGGCGACATTATTCTCTTCGACGTGGTGGAGGGCATCCCGCAGGGCAAGGCGCTCGACCTCGTGGAGGCCTCGCCGGTCGAGGATTTCGACGCCAAGATCGCGGGCACCAACTCCTACGAGGCGATCGACGGCGCCGACGTGATCATCGTCACCGCCGGCGTGCCGCGCAAGCCCGGCATGAGCCGCGACGACCTTCTCGGCATCAATCTCAAGGTGATGGCGCAGGTCGGCGCCGGCATTCGCAAATACGCGCCGAAGGCGTTCGTGATCTGCATCACCAATCCGCTCGACGCCATGGTGTGGGCGCTGCAGACCGCCTGCGGCCTGCCAAAGAACATGGTCGTGGGCATGGCGGGCGTCCTCGACTCCGCGCGCCTTCGCTATTTCCTCGCCGACGAGTTCAAGGTTTCGATCGAGGACGTGACCGCTTTCGTTCTCGGCGGCCATGGCGACACCATGGTGCCGCTGGTGCGCTACTCGGCCGTCGCCGGCATTCCGCTGCCCGACCTCGTCAAGATGGGCTGGACGACGGAAGCGCGCGTCGAGGCGATCTTGCAGCGCACGCGCGACGGCGGCGCCGAGATCGTGAATTTGCTCAAGACGGGCTCGGCGTTCTACGCGCCGGCCGCGGCCGCGATCGCGATGGCGGAGAGTTATCTCAAGGACAAGAAACGCGTGTTGCCTTGCGCCGCCTTCCTCAACGGCGAATACGGCGTGAAGGGTCTCTATGTCGGCGTGCCGACGGTGATCGGCGCCAAGGGCGCCGAGCGCGTGGTGGAAATCGAGCTCAACAAGGACGAGCAGGCGATGTTCGACAAGTCGGTCTCGGCGGTGCAGGGGCTCGTCGATGCCTGCATCAAGATCGCGCCCGACCTCGGCAAGTGATCCCGCGGAGAATTTTCGCGCGACGCTTCTGAAATTCGAGGATCACGAATGAACATTCACGAATATCAAGCGAAAGCCGTGTTGCGCGAATTCGGCGTTCCGGTGCCGCGCGGCATTCCGGCTTTTTCGCCCGAGGAGGCGGCGAAGGCGGCGAATACGCTCGGCGGCTCCGTCTGGGTCGTCAAGGCGCAGATTCACGCCGGCGGTCGCGGCAAGGCGGGCGGCGTCAAGGTCGTCAAATCCGTCGACGAGGTGAAGAAGGAAGCCCAGCGCATGCTCGGTTCGACGCTGGTGACGCATCAGACCGGGCCGCATGGAAAAGAAGTCAGTCGCGTCTATATCGAGGAAGGAGCGGCGATCGCGAAGGAGTTCTATCTTTCGCTCCTCGTCGATCGTGAAAGCTCGCGCGTCGCCATCGTGGTCTCGACCGAGGGCGGCATGGACATCGAAAAGGTCGCCCACGACACACCCGACAAGATTGTCACCTTCGCCGTCGATCCGGTGACCGGCGTCTGTCCGCACCATGCGCGTCGCGTCGCAGGGGTGCTTGGCCTTGGCCCGGATCAGCAGAAACAGGCGGGCGCGTTGATCGCGGCGCTCTACAAAGCATTCACCGAGAAGGACATGAGCCTTCTCGAAATCAACCCGCTGATTCTGACGAAGGACGGCAAGATTGTCTGTCTCGACGCCAAGGTCGGCTTCGACGACAACGCGCTGTTCCGCCATCCGGACGTCGTGGCGCTGCGCGACATTACCGAAGAGGATCCGAAGGAAGTCGAGGCCTCGAAATACGACCTCAACTACATCTCGCTCGACGGCACGATCGGCTGCATGGTCA
>JBGPVT010000102.1:0-7059 GCA_041491825.1 Xanthobacteraceae bacterium
CCGAAGACGAGGTTGCGGATGGCGTCCATCGCCTTCTCTTCTTCCGGCGTCATCGCCCGGCGCTTGACGCCCTTCGGATGGCCGGTGGTGCCGGAGGTGTAGATCATGCTGAGCGTCGGCGGCAGCGGCGGGCTCTCGTGCGGTGTTTGCGCCATGAGCCACGCCTCGAATTCCTGCACGCCGGCCGGAGTCCGCGCATCCGTCGGATCGATGCCGTAGGCCGCGATTATTTCCGGCGGCGTTTCGACCGCGAGCACCGGGAGCCCGCGCGGAATCGCCCCGCCCACTGCGCGAAAAAGATCGGCGTGCGCGACGAGCACCTTGGCGCCGCTGTCGCGCAAAACGTAGCCGACCTCGTCCGCCTTGAAATGCCAGTTGATCGGCACCGCGAAGGCGCCGAGTGCGATCGCGCCATAGGAGGCGACGAGAAAAGGGATATCGTTCCGCATCAGGATGGCGACGCAATCGCCCTGGCCGACGCCGAGCGCGGCAAGACCTCCCGCCATGCGTAGCGCGCGGGCGGCGAGATCGCGGTGATCGACGTGGCGCGATCCGCTGATGATGCCGCTCGCGGCCGAGTCTTGTGCTTGCGGGGTCGATTTCATTCCCAATTAGCCGGAATAGGCCGAAGGCGTTGGCCGCGGAAGCTACGATTCCGACGGCAATCGGGTAAGGGCAGCAAGCCGCCGTCGAAACGGGGAACCATAGGTCGTCTGGCCAACATTCGATAATCCCAAGGCTGGCGGCGGCGTTGTTCGGGCTGGCTAAGGCTTGTTCCGCATAGCGGTTGCAGTGATGCCAACCGGATTAAGCACTCGTCAACCGTCTTTCGGCTTACTGTTGAAAGGTTTGGCAAGGGTTCTCGCGCCGATCATGACGATTCCAGCCCAGCTCCAGAAGCGGTTCGATTTTTATGCGATCGACGCCGAGGTCATAGCCGCGCGCGCCGAGATTTGGGAATTGCTGGAGCCGATCCTGGATCCCGCGCTGCGCGAGCTTGGCTCCTCGACGAAGAAAATCGCGCCCGAGCGCACCAAGGGCTTCAAGGGCGGAACCAGCGTCTGGATCGGCCATCTCCAGAAGCTCTTTTGCGAGCCGCTCGACGAGCGTTGCCTCGCCGACGCGCATGCGCGCATGCAGGCGGAACTGTCGATGGGCCAGGATATCCGCAACCGCGGCGTCCAGGCGCGGGCATTCCTGTCGAAATTCTTCCAGCTCACCGCGCGGCGCTACCGTTTCAATCCGCTGCGGGCGGCGCGGCTGAACGACATGGCGACGCGCATACTTCTGTTCGACATGGCGAACGCGGTCTCCTGCTACAACCGCCACGATTTCGAAAGCTCGCAGGAGCGCGGCAATGCCCTCGATGCCGCGATCAGCGAGTTTGACCGCACCATCGCCGGCGTGCGCCAGGCGATCGCCGGCGCCGTTGCCTCGCTCGGCGAGACCTCGAACCACCTCACCGCGCTTGCCGCCGGCGCGAGCAGCGAGGCGGACAAGGCGGCGGAGGCGGCGGCCGGCACCGCGGAGAACGTCGAAAAGACCGCCGCCGCGACCGAGGAACTGTCGGCCTCGATCGCTGAGGTGCACGGCCAGGCCATGCGCAGCGCCGGGATCGCGCACGGAGCCGTCTCCGGCGCCGAGCGCACCAACGCCACCATGCGCTCGCTGCACGAGGCGGTCGAGAAGATCGGCTCGGTGGTGGGGCTCATTTCCGATATCGCCTCGCAGACCAATCTCTTGGCGCTCAACGCCACGATCGAGGCGGCGCGCGCGGGCGAGGCGGGGCGCGGCTTCGCGGTGGTGGCCTCGGAAGTGAAGGCGCTCGCCACACAGACGTCGAAAGCGACCGACGAGATCGGCCGCCAGATCGGAGTGATCCAAGAGGCGACCCGCCGCTCGGTCGAGGAGATCGCGGGCGCCGGTCGCACTATTTCCGACATTGCCGCGATCGCCGAGGCGGTCGCGGGTTCGGTCGATCAACAAACGGCGGCGACCGCGAGCATCGCCAAAAGCGCGACGAGTGCCGCCGCGAACGCCACCACCGTCGCCGAAGCGCTCGATAGCGTCGGCGAAACCATTCGCCGCACGCAGGAGGCGGCGAAGGCCGTGCTCGAATTCTCGCGCGCGCTGGAAGGCCGCACCGGCGAATTGGACAACGCGATGAATACTCTGTTCAAGACCGCCGCCGGCCGCACCGGAGTGCGGCAACTCGCGCAGCTCGAATAGCCTAACGGCGGAGGCCGCCTAAAGCGGCCGTTTGAACGACAGATCCGCGCGTAGCTTCACGACCTCGCCGAGCCGGCGGATCTCGCCGAACATTTCCTTTAACCAGCCGCCGATCGAGGCGCGCGCCTCCAGCGACAGATAGGCGAGCGAAAGCTCGCCGAGCCGTCGCTCGGCCGGCATTTCGCTCATGAATTCGCTCAGCGAAAGCTTTGGATCGTCGATCACCCCCGCGAACATTGGGTCGAGCAGCGGCATATAGAGATTGAGATCGTGCGCCATCAGCGACTTGTAGTGATCGCTTTGCTGCACCTGCCTGTCCGGCTTTCCGATCAGCGCGTTCTCGGCGACGATGAAATGGCAATCCCTAAAGTGGTCGCGCAAGAGCCGCCCCTGCTCGTAGCTCTCCGCCTCGCGGTCTGGGATATAGACGATCACCGGCTCGATCTCGCGCGCATGCGCCTCGGCGGCATAACCGATTTCCTGCATGAGCTTGAAGAACTTGCGAAAACCCCGATGCGTGACGTCGACGACCCGCGGCACCGCGGCGGGCGCGGTCAACGTGTCGAAGAGCTTCATCTGATCGATGACGCGATCGAGATCGATGACCACGGCACTCGTGGGAAAACAGGCGGCGAGTTTCCGCTCGGCCGCATCGGTGTCGAAGATTTCGGGGTGCTGGCCGGATAGAATTGCCTGGTCGGCAAAGAGGCGCGCGAGCAAAGTCTTGCCGGTCCGTCCGTGCAGCGAGGCGATGATGTATGTGTAGCTCTTCATCGCCGCGCGATACCTCGTCCGTCAAGCTTCGATCCGGTCCTCCCGCCCTTGGTCTCGGGGTCAGCCTTGCGCGCGATCGGTAAGCCGGTCAATAAGCCCGACGCGGTCGTATTCGCCGTAAATCTGGTTGAGCCAAGTCCGCACATAGCCGCGCAGCACCAGCGAATAGTTGGCGTTCTGCCCCTGCGCGCTCTTGTTCTTGGAGAAGGTCGAGAACGGCAAGCCCGAAAGCTCCACCTGCTCGAACGCCATCTCGTTTAGCTTCGGAATATTGATCTCGATCGCGCCCTTTGCCTGCCTGAAGTAGCTGTCGTAGATCGCCGGATCCCACTCGAAGAAGCTCGTCTCATTGATGAAGTTCTTCACCGCGAAGTAATTGCGGCCGCTGGTATAGGGCATCACCTCGTTGATCTCGTCGAGCGAGGAGATCGAGGGGCCGAGTATGTGGAAGAGGAGGAAGTTGAATTCGCCGTTCCGCACTGCGTCGAAGAAGCCGACATCGGTGAAGGCCTTGAGCGTACTCGACAAGAGCCCGGCGCGAATGTCGATCACGCTGATCTTGATTTCGCTCGTGGTCAAGGTATCGAGCATTTTCATCTGGTCGTGCGCCGACGTCACGTCGACGACTTCGGTTACGTCGGGGTGGAAGCGCTTGAGCGTACCGCGCGGAAACTCGGAATCGAACGCGCGCGCGAGCGTGTTCTTCGATGCGAGATAGTCGAGCACCGTGCGCGTGATCGTCGTTTTGCCGACGCCGCCCTTGTCGGCGCCGACGATGAGTACCGCTGGCTTCATGGCAACGACTCCAAATGCTGGACCGGCATCCTCGGAATGATGGGCGCCGGCTCGACGCCCATCATGGCAGCCCGATTATGATGTCGATCCTCTACCCCCGATGGACTTGAAAGGGAGAGTGTCGGTTTTTAGCATTGTTTTCAAGAGTCTGCTTGTCGAGGCAAGGACCCCCGAAAAGTGGGTTTTAACGGGCTGTTTGGCGAGGGTCGGTTGCAGGGTTTCCATGCGCCGTGCCGCTTCCCACCGTCGGCATCGGCGCCACTACCGTTTCATGCGGGCCAAGGACCTTTTCGCCTCGTCGTTCCCGATGTCGGCTGCCTTGGCGTACCATTTGCGCGCCTCGGCGTAGTCGCGCCGCCCACCGCGGCCTTTTTCGTTCAGTAATCCCAAATTGTACATTGCTGGCGCCGAGCCGAGCTGGGCGGCCTTCTGGTACCACAGCCGTGCTTCATTGTAGTCGCGGGGCACGCCAAGTCCGTCCGCGTAAAGCTCGCCGAGATAGGTCATCGCGAGCAGGATGCCGCGATCGGCAGCGTGGAGGAACCAGCGCCGCGCTTCGCCGTAATCGCGCGGGACGCCAATCCCGTTCGCATAGAGCTCGCCGAGACGGAGCATGGCGGGTGCGTTACCGAGTGCCGCGGCCTTGTTGAACCACTTCTGCGCCTCGGCATAGTCTCGCGGCGCGCCTTGTCCGGTGGCGTATTGGAAGCCGAGATTATGCATGGCCTGGGCATTGCCGAGATCGGCGGCCTTTACGTACCACCGATGTGCGTCGCTGAATCTCTTGGCTTTTTCGTAGCCGCGCCCCAACTGCAACGGAAACCGCAGCGCGTCGGGATAATCCGCAACCGCACGCTCGCAGGCGCGGGTGGCAAGAGGATTATTGAGAAATTGGATTTTTACACCCGTGACCTCGGGATTTTTCTCCTGATCCAAAGGGTGCGCGGCGAGCAAATCGCATTCTGTGACCTTAGGCTCGAGCGCGGCGAGGCGGGTTTGCGCCAGCGCCCGGTACGAGCTCGCCGGGAATTGCGAAAGGAAGTTCTTCAATTGATCGGAATTCCCGGTGTCCTTGAGAAATCGCCAGACCACCTCATCGACATAGGACGCCTGCGCCGCGGCTTCCGCCCGATCGTCGGCGGCCTTCGCGGTATTGGACGGCTCAATCACCGAAGGCGTGGGCACGCTTGCCGTAACAATCGGATCTTCCGGCGCCGCCGTCGTCGCAGGTAAGGCGGATGCTTCGGATTTGGCATGAAGCTTGTCCACGCAATGCAAGCCGAATTTTTCGCAGGCAAAAGCGCTCACTGCGTCGGTATTTTTCGCTCCCAAGGCGGCGAGCACGAGAAGGCCAAGCACGCTCGCGCTGACCTTTCCGAGCCGCCGATTTTTGCCGACAGCCCGCAGTTCCGCCGCGGACGAGGCGATTTGCGCACCAACAACAGGCATTTCCTTAGCCAAAGAAGCCGAGACGTCGCCGACGAGGATAGGCTCTCGTGCCTTCCCGAGATTGAGCATCGCGTCGATCGTCGGCGCGGCCGGTACCCCATGATCGGCGACGGAGGGCAACTCGCCCTCGAAGGGTGGAGAAGTCGGGGCGAGGGGAATCGGGGCTTCCGCGGGCGAGAGGCGCGTTTCGTATGGAGAAGTCATGCCGTTGCTGAAACGAACGGAAGCTTGCGGAAAGCCGAATCCTGGCAAGTTGATGTTTGCGAAAAGGGAGCGGACGCCAGCAGCAACTCCCTCCGGCTCCTCTTCAAGGCCGTCGGAGGCTTCATCCAATAACACGCTGGCGGCTTCGTATTCGGGATGAAGCTCCGAGAAATGGGCCATCCGGTCCACAAGATGCCGGCTGATCACATTCTCGATCTTGCGCCAAAGGCTGCGATGCCCGCGTCGCATAATCACGCGCCACAGGAATGAAACTTTTCCGTCCGGGGCAATTTCGTATTGAACAACGAACCAATCTTCGGCCGTGACCGCGTGGATAACGGCGCCTTCTGTCCCCGGTCCGCTCAACTGCCAATCCAAAGACCGGCTGAGATCGAAGAACTCAACCTCGCCGGCAGGATATTGGCGTCCCTGGATTTTCCAATAACCGCCCCTTTGGGCGGCGCGCGGAAGCACTGCCTCGGCGATCGGAGCATTGATCGTCAAGGTAAGCCTTCGGTTCGCGAGACTCGCCGTTCGCGCCGCGAAGAATTCGAGGTCAGGCGCGGCAAGCTTTTTGAAGAAAATGCCCCGCCTGTTGAGCGTGACTTCCAAAGATTTCGCCTCCACGAACGGTTCTGGCCCCAGCCATGGCGCCACCGTTCGAACGTTTTTTGAGCAGGCCTTCGAAAAACAACGCTGAACTATTGAACAGCCCCGCCAGAACCGATTCTCGGTAAACCAGCTGTGGCCGTCAACCGTAGTTTACGGGTATCCGCTTCAGGCTGAAAAGTTCGCGCCAAGCGTGTCGGCGGCGCAACACGCGGCATTTGGGCCCTTTTGAGAGTAGAACCGTAACTGCCATAATGGGTTGCGCGGAATTAGGTGGAAGGATGCTTCAACTGATTGGGCTCATAGCCGGCACCGTGTCCATCGGCGCGTCGATCTATTTTTTATTCGTGCGATTTGGCGAGTGCCGGGGCGCCGAAGCGAGCGTGAAGTGGCTGAGTGCACCCGGGCAAATCGTCAAGATTTTGGTGCAAAAATTCGGTTTGTGGCGACCGGCTTTCCTACCCGTCGTGGAATATACGCTTCATGCGAACGGCCACGATCAGACCGGCAAGCGGATCGCCTATCGCGTGCTCGCGAGCCGCGACGAGAAGGAAGCGCAGGCCTTCGTCAAGAAATACCCTGTCGGCGCCAAGGTGAAAGTCACCTACGATCCCGCCAATCCGCAGGATTCGGTGCTTGAGCCCGGCCCCGAAGGAACCAAGGTGCTGACCTATGACGTGATCTGGTTCTTTTGCGTCGGCGTTTTCTGTGTTTTGACTAACTTGCTGCTCTGATCGCCGCAGGCGGTTTATCAGCCGCAACAGTGCCGTTCCTTTCCCTGGCAGACGAGAAAATGCGCGACGATCTTCCCAAATTCGACTTCTCCGGGCGGCTTGCCGCCTTGATCGATTTCGTCACGGTCTCGCACCGGCGCGCGGCGCTGGCACTTCTCGCCTTCTCGCTCATTTGCATTTTGCCGGGCATCAACTCGCTGACACCGACCAACCGCGACGAGAGCCGTTATGCGCAGGCCACCAAGCAGATGTTCGAGAGCGGCGA
>JBGPVT010000103.1:0-7027 GCA_041491825.1 Xanthobacteraceae bacterium
AAGGCGCGTCCCAGCTCCACGCATCGGTGCCGGTCATGCGCACGCCGCGCTCGAGGAGATAAAGCGTCGCCTCGCGGCCCATGCCGCAGCCTTTCGCCACATAGTCGGGCCGGCCGAAGGCTTCGCCCGCGCTCGTGTTCACGACGACGATTTCCAAGGGCTTCAGCCTGTGGCCGATGCGCGCGAATTCCGCTTCCACGTCTTTTGCCGTCGCGACGTAGCCGTCGGGGAAAGCGCGAAAGTCGAGCTTCACGCCCGGCTGGTAGCACCACTCGAGCGGCACCTCATCGATGGTGATCGCGCGCTCGCCCTTGTTCATGGTCGAATGAAAATGCCAGGGCGCGTCGAGATGCGTGCCGTTGTGGGTCGAAATCTCCACCTGCTCCACCGCCCAGCCCTCGCCGTCGGGAAGATCGCTCGCTTTGAGCCCGGGAAAATAGAGGCAGACCTCGGCGGCGGTGTCCTTGTGCGTGCGGTAGACGATCTTCGGCTTCATCGGCGGCGGATCGGCCACCACGTCGTTTTCGAGCGCGATCGAAATGTCGACGAGGCGGCGGGCCATGGCGTTCTCCCTACTTTTGTCATGCCCGGCCTTGTGCCGGGCATCCACGCCTTTCCTTTCTAGCCTAAGACGTGGATGGCCGGGACAAGCCCGGCCATGACGGAATGTAGCTTGATGAACCTCGAATCCATTACTGCGGCGGGCAGCGCCGATCGATTGCGAGCCCAACAGGCTTGTGGTTGATAATGCCGAACGCCACACCAACAGGACCGTCATCATGAATCCCAAGGGTCATGCCGCGCTCGTCACCGGCGGCGGCTCGGGCTTAGGCGCCGCGACCGCGGCGGCACTCGCCAAGGCCGGGGCGAAAGTCGCGCTGCTCGATGTCAACGAAAACGCCATGAAAGATGTCGCCGCGAAGATCGGTGCCCTCGCGGTCAAGTGCGACGTCGCCGACGCGGATAGCGCGGCGAAGGCCGTCGCCGAGGCGCGCGCCAAGCATGGCGCCGCGCGCATTCTCGTCAATTGCGCCGGCATCGGGCCCGCCAAGCGCATCGTCGGCCGCGACGGGCCGATGCCGCTCGCCGATTTCGAGCGGGTGATCAAGATCAACCTCATCGGCAGCTTCAACATGCTGCGGCTGATGGCGGCCGACGCCGCCCAGCTCCCGCCGCTCGAAGACGGCGAGCGTGGCGTGGTCGTCTCGACCGCCTCGGTCGCCGCTTATGACGGCCAGATCGGCCAGGCCGCCTATGCCGCTTCCAAGGGCGGCGTGGTTTCGCTCACGCTGCCGGCGGCGCGCGAGCTCGCCCAATCCGGCATTCGCGTGAATGCGATCGCGCCCGGAATTTTTCTCACCCCCATGCTGATGGGGCTGTCGGAAGAAGTGCGGCAGAGCCTTGCGGCATCGGTACCCTTCCCCAAGGTTCTCGGCGATCCCGCGCAGTACGCGGCCCTCGTTCTCCACATCGTCGAGAACCGTTATCTCAACGGCGAGGTGATCCGGCTCGACGGCGCGTTGCGCATGGCGCCGAAGTAAAGCCGCACGCAGCAGCGGCGAAATCGAAATGCTGACCAATTCGCGCACGGTTCGGATCGAGTGGGGCGATTGCGATCCCGCCGGCATCGTCTTCTATCCGCGTTTTTTCGCGATGTTCGACGCCAGCACCACGGCGCTGTTCGAGCGGGCGCTCGGCATGAAGAAATCCCGCTTCATCGAGCACTACGGCGTCGTCGGCTACCCGCTGGTGGACGCGCGCGCGCGCTTCATCGTGCCGGCGAAGTTCGGCGACGACGTCGTGATCGAATCCGCGGTCAAGGAATTCCGCCGCTCGAGCTTCGACGTCGAGCACCGGTTGACGAAGGACGGCGCGCTCGCGGTCGAGGGTTTCGAGACGCGCATCTGGGCGGGCCGCGATCCTTCCGACCCGGCAAGAATCAGATCCGTGCCGATTCCCGAAGAAATTATCGCGCGATTTCAATAAAATATCGCGCTGAACCGTTTGGCTTTTATCGCGTTGTGCATGAGGTTTGCTTCGGCTTGTTCACGCCGATGTACGGCTAATGACGCCTTAATTCACGATATCGCGAGCCTTGAGATAATGGTTGCCAGGGGCCATCTAGCGTGGACAATCGCAATATTCGCCATGGCCATACTTGGAGCGAATAATGTCATCGCTTGCCGGTTCTTCGATCGCCGACAGCAAAACTCATAAGTCTTCAAAACCGGAAATCGATTCCGCCTCGCAGAATCTGCGGGAGACGTGGCTCGGCGCCTTTCGCAGGGTTCGCGCGGAGACGGAGCGGCGCGCATCGCATCTGTCGCCCGAGGACCAGGTCATTCAGTCGATGCCGGACGCAAGCCCGGCGAAATGGCATCGCGCCCACACCACCTGGTTCTTCGAGCAATTCCTGCTCTTGCCGTACCTTCCGGGTTACGAGATTTTCGACGAGCGTTTCGCCTATCTCTTCAATTCCTATTACGTCTCGGCTGGCCCCCGCCACGCGCGCCCGAAGCGCGGGTTGATCACCCGCCCGAATGCTGCGGAAGTCGCCCGCTTCCGCGCCCATGTCGACGAAGCGGTCGTCCGCTTGATCGAGAGCGCGGGCGCCGCCGAGCTTCGGAAGCTCATCCCCATCGTCGAGATCGGCCTCAATCACGAGCAGCAGCATCAGGAGCTGTTGATCACCGACATCCTGCATGCCTTCGCGCAAAACCCGACCTGGCCGGCTTACGACGCCGATTGGCGGATGCCGCGCGGCCAAAACGCCGGCGGTTTCGCCCCGCTTCCCGACGGCATCCATACCATCGGCGACGAGGGCTCAGGCTTCGTCTTCGACAACGAGCGCCCGACGCATCAGGTACTGATCCAGCCTGTGCGCATGCAGCGCGGACTCGTCACGAATAAAGAGTGGCTCGAGTTCATGGCCGACGGCGGCTACGCGACGCCGACGCTTTGGCTCTCGGACGGCTGGGCCACGCTGCAAGCCGAAGGCTGGAACGCGCCCGGCTACTGGTTCGACACCGACGGCGCCTGGCAGCAGATGACGCTCGGCGGCCTCAGGCCCGTCGATCCGGCTCTACCCGTCTGTCACGTGAGCTATTACGAGGCCGACGCCTTTGCGCGCTGGGCTGGCAAGCACTTGCCGACCGAGCCGGAATGGGAGGTGGCGGAGCGCGCGGGTCTCATCGCCGATCCCTTCGGCATCGTCTGGCAATGGACGCGGAGCGCTTATCTCCCTTACCCCGGCTATCGGGCGGTGGAGGGCGCGCTCGGCGAATATAACGGCAAGTTCATGGTCAATCAGATGGTGCTGCGCGGCTCCTCGCTCGCCACCCCCGCGGGCCATTCGCGCCTGAGCTACCGCAACTTCTTCTATCCGCCGTCGCGCTGGCAGTTCACGGGCCTGCGCCTTGCCGAATACGATATCTAGCGCGTTCGGGAGATCAGCATGAAATCCGCGGCCGCAAGAGTTCGTGCGCTTGCGAAAAAATCGCAACCGACAGCCGATCCCTTTGTCACCGACGCCATCAAAGGGCTTTCGGCGACGCCGAAATTCATGTTGGCGAAGCACTTTTACGACGCGAAGGGCTCGCGCCTGTTCGAGCGCATCACGCGGCTGCCCGAGTACTACCCCACGCGGAGCGAGATGCAGGTATTGCGCGATAAAGCTCGTGAGATCGCGGGCGCAATTCCGCCGGGCGCGGCGCTCGTCGAGTTCGGGAGCGGCTCGACCGCCAAGATTCGGATCTTGCTCGAGGCGGCGCCGAAGCTCGCGGCCTATGTGCCGGTCGACATCTCCGCGGACTATCTCGAGCAGGAGGCGGCGACCTTGCGGCGGGACTTCCCCAAGCTCGCCGTCTTGCCGGTGATCGCCGATTTCACCAAGCCCTTCGAGCTGCCGGCGAAAATCCGGGCGCTCACGCGCGCGGGCTTTTTCCCCGGCTCCACCATCGGCAATTTCGAGCCGCTCGCGGCGGTCGCGTTTCTCCGCAACGCCGCGCGCATTCTCGGCCGCGGCGCCGTGCTGATCGTCGGCGTCGATCTCGTCAAGGACCCCGAAATTCTGAATGCCGCCTATAATGATTCGGCCGGGATTACCGCCGCCTTTAACCTCAATTTGCTCGCGCGCATGAATCGCGAACTCGGCGCCGATTTCGATCTTGCCGCCTTCGAGCATCGCGCCTTCTACAATCGCGAGCGGCAACGGATCGAGATGCATCTCAAGAGCCGCAAGCGGCAAAAAGTGTCGCTCAACGGCGCGACGTTCGCGTTCGAGCGCAATGAGACGATCCACACCGAGAACAGCTACAAATACACGCCCGAAGGCTTCGCCTCGCTCGCCCGCCAGGCCGGCTGGCTCGAGCGCGCGCTATGGACCGACAGGAACGGCCATTTTTCCGTGCGGCTGCTCGCCTTGAAGCGCGACGTCTGAGCGGCGCCGCGCTTCAACGGCCGAACAAGCGCTCGGCGTTTTTGTAGGCGATTCGTTCGGCCTGCTCCTTCGGTAATTGTGCAAGCCAGCCGCGATATTCGCGCATGATATTGTCGTAGCCGAACCAGCGCTCGTTGATCCATGTATCGGAGCCGAGCAGGAAGCGCTCGGAATAGCGCGCGAACAGGTCCGACCATTCGGCACCGAGTTTTCCGCCAGCTTCTGTGATGCCGCCGCGGTAGGAAAGCTCGCCCGAAAGCGACGGGTAGCGATCAAGCAATTCTTTCACCCGCGCCGGCGGCGTCGAAAAGCCCGTATGCGCCCAAATGATCTTGGCGCGCGGATCATGCGAGAAAAGGATTTCGAGCGCGGCGTCGTCGCAATGCGCGTGCAAGTAAAGATCGTGCTCGGCGGCGAAACGGACGACTTTCGCCGCGGTCTCGTTCGCCGCCGCCTGCCCGTAGATATGGAATTCGCCGATGCCGCGGTAGTAGCCGCGCTTGTATTCGTTTTCCACGAGCTCGTAGATCGAGGGATCGTTGTGCCAGGTCTGCATGTCGGCGCGCACGCGATAGGGCCGGATGAACGGCACGACCCATAAGTCCTTGGGTTTTGCCTCGACCAGCGCGCGGGTACCGTCATTGGGGCGGCTTGTCGCGAGAATTCCGCTGACGTTGTTACGGCGAAAAATTTCCAGCACCTTGTCGAGCGGATAAAAAGGCTGCGGCTCCCAGTTGTAATGCAGATGCGCGTCGAAGATCGGCATCTGATCTTTCGCGTCTGCAGGCGCGGCGAAAAGAAGCACCGAAGCGAATAAAATATGAAGCACGTTTTTCATCCTTTTTTCCGCGCCGTCAGCTCTTGCGAATGCGGAACACGAAGCGGCCTTCCGTCTGTTGGCTATCGAGCAACTGGTCGCCGGTTTCGCGCAACAAATTCGGGATATCGACCGAGGAAAGCGGGTCGCTGCATTCGACCACGAGCTCGTCTCCGGGGCGAAGGCGGGTGAGCGCCTTGCGGGTCTTGAGCGCGGGGAGCGGACATTTCAGCCCGCTGAGGTCGAGGTTCGTCTCCGCCATGCGCGTTCCTATAGCAGAAAGCGATCGTTCGAGAGGAATGCCGGCTTTGCCGGAGGGCGCCCGCTTCGGCTACAGATGCCCCCATGAACTCGGGCGCTTATGCCTCGCAACGGATCGTGAAATTCGCGCCGCTCGCGGAAGCCTATGCGAAGATCGACGGGCTCGCCGCGCCGGTGCAGGCGCGCGACGTTGTCCTTGATGCCGCGCTCGGGCGCGTTTTGGCGGTGGACGCATCGGCGTCCGGCGCGCTGCCGCAGCAACCCATCGCGCTCCGCGACGGTTGGGCGGTGCGCTCGGTCGCCGTCCTCGATGCCGGACCCTATGCCCCGGCGCTGCTTGCGGCGAAGCCGCCCTGGATGGAGGCGGGAGGCGCCGTTCCCGAGGGCATGGATGCGATCCTGCCGCCGGAAGCCGTCGTCTTGACGAAGCAGGGTGCGGAAGCGCTTGCGAACGCGGCACCCGGCGAAGGAATCCTGCCGGCCGGCGCCGATGCCGCGGCGGGATCAGCGCTCCGCCGTTCCGGCGAGCGCCTGCGGCTCGTCGATCTCGCGCTGCTGCGCGCCGCCGTGCTCGAAACGGTGAAAATCCGCGAGCCGCGCATTCGCTTGGTGCGCGCCAGCAACAATATCGTAGGCGAGGATTTTCTGACGCCCTTCCTCGCAAGGCTGATCGAAGCGAGCGGGGGCGCCGCCGAAATTGTGCCGGCACTGTCGCTCGAGCAATCTTTCACGGACGACAGCGCGGATGCGATTTTCGCGATCGGCGGCAGCGGCGCTGGGCGAAACGACAAAAGCGTGCTCACGCTCGCCCGCGTCGGACGCGTGGAATTTCACGGCGTGGCGCTGCTGCCCGGAGAAACCGCCGCCTTTGGGATCGCGGCAAAGCCCGTGCTGGTTCTGCCCGGCCGCTTCGACGCCACCCTCGCGGTCTTCCTCACCATCGGCCGCCGCCTGATCGCGCGCCTCGCGGGCGCATTGGAAGACGAGCCGAAAATTTCGCTGAAGCTTTTGCGCAAGATCGCCTCGCAAGCGGGCTTCGCCGAATTCGTCGCGCTCCGGCGCGAGGATAACGTGGCCACGCCGCTTTCCAGCGGAGCATCGACGCTCGCCGCCCTTGCCCGCGCCGATGGCTGGACGCTGGTGCCGCCCGAAAGCGAGGGCTATCCGGCGGGCGCGGTCGTCGAGATGAGGCTCTTTCCGTGAACGAGCGAAAACGCGCGCAACAAACCTCCGCGCTGCTCGACGCCGTGCGCAAGGCGGCCCGCCAGGAACAATTCCTCGAAGTCGTCTCGGCCGAGGAAGCGCGCAATCGTTTCGCGCGCGCGCTCGATCTAGCGCCGCTCGCGGGAGAAAAAGTTGCGCTTTCCGCGGCCCTCGGCCGGGTGCTCGCGGCCGATGTGGCCGCACCCGTCGATGCCCCGCCTTTCGACCGCGCCTCGGTCGACGGCTTTGCCCTCCGCGCGGGCGATATCGCGGGCGCGAGCGAGGGCGCGCCGCGCCGCCTCGTCTTG
>JBGPVT010000104.1:0-7004 GCA_041491825.1 Xanthobacteraceae bacterium
AGCGGCGAAACCGTCTCGCGCTCGTCCGCGCTCAGGTTGCGGGTCGGCATCGGCGTCAGCCAAATATCGGCGTCGAGCCCGACCTGATGCGAGGCGTGGCCGGTGAGCATCGGCCCGCCGCGCGGCTGCGACAGATCGCCGACCATGATGCCCGGCCAGCCCGCGATCTGCGGCAGCTTCGCCGAGAAGCGTTCGAGGAATTGAATCAATTCCGGATGCCCCCAATTGCGGTTGCGCGTGAGCCGCATCACCTGCCAGGTCTTGCCGTCGACGGGGAGCGCGACGGCGCCGGCGAGGCAGCCATGCGCGTAGAAGCCGATCGAGCGCGCCTGCAACGGGGCAGGCTGCGCCTTGCCGCCGAATAATTCCTTGGCGGGGGTCTTCGCGGGAATCGTCGTCGGGCTCACCGCGGCGGGCGCGGGCTTCGGCGGAGGAACGGGCGCCGGAGGCGTTTGCGCTACAGCCGTGGCGGCGCCGATCAGCAAGGCCGCGAGGATGAGTCGAAATCGCATGGCCGCAATCTAGCGCGGCTTCTGGCTGCGCGAAACGCCGCTAACGGACGCGAAAAACGCGCAACGGCGCTGCGGGATCGCCCGGAATGGGTTGCAAATATGGCGGCACGTCTCCCCGCGCGAGCCGCATGGCGAGGCCGTCGGGAGCCGCGCGATTGAAAATCTTGAGGTCGGTGGTGCCGAGACAGATCGCCACGTAAGTCACGTGCCGCTCCTTGAGAATGCGTTCGGCGCCGCCATCGCCGGCGAGGAAGGCGTCGTAAGCCGCTTTGTTCCCGTCATTGTTGCGATGATAAGGCGCCGCGAGAACCGAATGCGGGGTCGCGGCAAGGATTGCCGGTCCCGAATCGATAAATGAAAGCACGAGGCCGGGCGCGAGGCTGTTCAGCGCCGCGACGTCGGCGGGATGGCGGCAGGTCACGACCTTCGGCGCGGCCGCGCGATTTTCGCCGCTCGCGATGAAGGCGAGGCCCGGTCCGGCTAGGATCAAGAAGGGACTGGAGATCAATGCGATTGCGCCAATATAACGCGCGCGCGCGAAACCATTCGTTCCGAAGCCGAGAAGCCGCAACAGGGCGGCGGCGAGAACCGGCTGCGCCACCAGATTGGCGCCCGGCATCGCGCGCAATTGCCACACCGACACCGCGATCAAGGCGACCAGCGCGAACAGGGGGGCGAGGAAGAGCACGCGCTCCTTCGGCGCGATTTTGCGCATCGCGAGTCCGCCGAGAATGAGCGCCGCGGCCGGCGGCAGATAGATCGGCAGCGCCTCGCTCGGCGTCTGCAGGATCTCGAACATGCCCCGCGCCTCCATGACGTGCGACAGCCAAAGCTCGGCGAGCAGCGGATCGACTTGGCTGTAAGGATCGGTCAGCGCGTGCGGATAGGCGAGAATTACAAGGCCGGCGGAAAGGAGGCCGGTGCCGGCGCCAATGCCGAGCCGCAGGCGCGCGTCGCGAAGCCGCCGGCTCACGGCCGCGAGCAGCGCGATCATGCCGCCGGAAATCGCCGCCACCGCCATCCACACGATCGAGATTTCGTCATAGGCGGGGTTCGTCCAAGTCGCGGACGGAACGGTCGCCACAAACAACGCGATGGTGCCGGTGCCGAAGGCGAGCCCGAAGGCCGAGGTCAAGGGTGCGGCGTCTTCGCCCTCGATCGCCCAGCGCAGGCCGACGGCGGCGAGGATCGCCGCCAGCGCCGGCATCATCTCCAGCCCGATCGCGATCGACACTGCCGCCGCAAACCCGCCAAGCGCGGGGAGGAGCTTCGCGTCGCCGCGCCAGGCCGCGGCCGTGATCGTGACCATCAACAGGACAAGCTGCAAATCGTGATGATCGATCGCGCCCGGGTGGAAATGCACGAGCACCGGTCCCGCCATCGCGACCAGGAGCACCGCGGGCAGCGACGCCGCGACCCCCGCGGCTTCGCCCGCGAGCCGCTGCGCCAGCAGGCCGGCGAAAGCGAGCGCGGGCAAGAAGAGAAGCACCGGCCACAGGGTCGCGGTCGCCCATTCGGCGCCCGCGCGGCCCGCGAGCGGCGTGAGAATTTGGATCAACAAGGCGATCGGCGTGTCGACCACGCGCGACCAGTGCATCACCACGCCCGCCGGCGGATCGAGCCGGTATTGCGTGAGATCGAACCAGCCTTGGCCGGCGAGCAAATCGCGCACCTCGACGAGGCGCATGTAATCGTCCGTCGTCATCTGCGCGAATGTCGGCGCGCCGCCGAGGAGGCTGGCGGCGCTGACGGCGAACCAGGCGATCAGCACCAGCGGCGCGAGCTTGAAGCGGGGACTTTCCGCGGGGGCGAAAACGCGCGCGGCGGGCTCGGCGAGCGACAAGGTCAGGCTCCCTTTGAAAACGGCGGGAGCTTAGGGGGCGGTGCTTTAAAGGAGGTGAACGCCGAAGCTTAAGCCGGTGGCGCAAAATGCCGCGCTGGCATTAGCCAAAACCGGCGGCAGGCCTTGCCTTGCCCGGGCCTTCCCGCTTGAATTCGGGGGCGGCGGTCAGGGGAAGTGATGTTGCGTAAGGTCGTTTTCGCGGGCGCGTTTTGGCTCGCGGCGTTTGCCGGCCCAGCGCCGGCCGCCGCCGAGGTCGTCGCCGAAATTGCGCTCGGGAGCCAGCGCATGACGGTCAGGGTCGACGGCCTCACACGCCATGTCTGGGCGGTGTCGACCGCGCGCCAGGGCTACATGACGCCGATCGGCTCCTTCAGGCCGGAGCGCCTCGAGCGCGTCTGGTATTCGACGATCTATCACGGCTCGCCGATGCCCTACGCGATTTTCTTTCATGGCGGCTTCGCCGTTCACGGCACCTATGAAACCGGCGCCCTCGGGCGCCCCGCTTCGCATGGTTGCGTGCGGCTGCATCCGGAGAACGCGCGCCAATTGTTCGAGCTGATCCGCGCTTACGGACCCGACCGTTCGCGCATCGTGGTCAGCGGCTAGAGCATGATCCCGAAAAGTGGGAACCGGTTTTCGGAAAAGATCATGCTCTGTTAGTCGACCCGGCCGATTTTCTGCACGGCGCGGATCAGCCGCGCGCCGTCCGTTTCCACGAAGCGCGCGAATTCGGGTGCGTCCTGATAGGCGGGCGGACTGCCGGCCGAATCGAACGTCTTCGTCACCTGCGGATCGTTCATCGTCTGCCGCATCGCCTCGCGCAATTGCTTGACGATCGGCTCCGGCGTCTTCGCCGGCGCGAACAGCCCGGCCCAGATGTAGAATTCCACGTCCTTGTAGCCGAGCTCCTGGAACGTCGGCAGGTTCGGGAAGCTCGCGATCCGCTGGGCGCCGAAATTCGCGAGCACGCGGATCGTGCCCGAATCGACATGCGGCTTCAGCACGCCGGGCGCCGACGCAAGCGCCTTGATCTGGCCGCTCAACAGATCCGTCAGCGCCGGCCCCGCGCCGCGATAGGGAATGTGCGAGAGTTTGATGCCGGCGTTCGCCGTGAACATTTCCATCGAAACATGCAGCGTGCCGTAGGAGCCCGACGAGCCGTAGGGAATGAGCCCGGGCTGCTTCTTCGCGTCCTCGACGAGCTCCGGCACCGATTTCCACGGCGTTGCCGCATTGACGGCGAGCAGCGTCGGATCGGCAAGCACGCGCGCGACCGGCACGAATTGCGAGACTTCGTACTGCGCCGGGCGGTCGAACAGCCGGTCCGCTTCCGGCAGCACCGCGAGCGAGGAGAGCGTCATCAGAAGCGTGTAGCCGTCGGGCTCGGCGCGGGCGACCAGCGCGTTGCCGATGGCGCCGCCGGCGCCGCCGCGATTGTCGATGATGAAGGGCTTGCCGAGCAGCTCCTGAATCTTCTGGGCGACGGGCCGGGCGGCGAGGTCCGCCTGCCCGCCGGGCGGAAAGGGAACGACGATGGTGACGGTGTGGGATGGATAGGTATCCGCGAATGCGCGCGTGGCGGTGAGCGCGAGGGGGAGCACGGCGGCGCCCGTCAAGAAATCCCGGCGTTTCATTTCGGCATTTCCTCTGATTGTCGCGGCGACGCTAGCATCGCTAAAAGCCCAATTCGATGAGCTAAGATCTTGTGGATACAAAGTTTAGCTGTTGCGAACAAACCGTGAATCTTGTAAAAGCAAAGAAATGGCAAAAGACGTCCGAGCAATCGCGAACTTAGTACTCGACATTGCGAATGAAGATGGTCGCGACGTGTCTAATCTGGTCATCAACAAAGTCGTCTTTTTTCTTCATGCGCATCACTTGGTCGAGTTTGGCGAGCCTTTAGTTTCAGCAAAGATTGAGGCTTGGGAATTAGGCCCCGTTTTTCGCGAGTTATACAAGGAGTTCAAAAAATTCGGTGACCGCCCAATTTCAAAGAAGGCTCAACGTTTAAATCCAGAAACAGGGGCTGTGGAAACCTGCACAGCTTCAATTAGCCCGGAATTGCGCGTGTTTCTACAACAATTCACTAGAAAGTATCTTCCATTGTCGCCAAACGCCCTAATTGCGCTATCTCATGAAAAAGGCGGCCCTTGGGACCAAGTATGGAATCACGATACACTTAGTAATGCCTCGATGAGTATTTCCGATGATCTCATAAAAGCATGGCACCAAAAAGCGGCTAGACACTGATGCTCGATACCGTAGCCAGGATTAGCAAAGTTCTTCGCAAACTTGATCGGCCGCCAGCGGGGCCGAATTGGGCTCGGTTCGTATTCGATGATCAAAATCGAACTACTAAGGCAATCTTAGCTTTCGCAAAAGGTCGACCGACGTTCACTTATCAACCTGGTTATCGGGCGATTAGAGATAGAATTGAACTTGGCATCAGCGTCGACGCCATGCTGCGTTCGGTGACAGAGAACGGCGCGCCTGCTGGCAGAATTCAAAATAAAGAGTTTGTCGAGGCATTTATCGAATATGAAAAGACCAGAAAGTATTCTGCTTCAAACCCAATCGAGTTCGATGTCGAATACTTCAGAGTTTCGCGAGAGGTTCTCGTCCCAGTCGCGCCACTTTCCGTAATTCGCGAGAAGCGACGGTTTGTACCCATATTTGCATGTGGTTGGGCCGATAATCCGCTAATTCTCATGCAACGGCGTTTGCTCATGACAATTTATGAGGACGCCTTCCTTTCCCTGACCGACTTTCAAGATTCACCGGCAGAAGTTTTATTTTTCCCCCGGATGAAAGGGCCCGACGCAGGGCGAAGGTCTGAAGTTTGGAAACGCGGTGATTATAATTTGCTGAGAAAAAAAGAACTTAACGAATATGTTGAGATTTTCATTTTAGCACGCGAGGCTGCGCGTAAGCATTTGCTCGAACAAATGGAAGTCATGTGTGAGCGGGAAGCAGAGGCTGCCAAGCCGGCCCCTTCTACCGTGCCGCCAAGCAAGAAAGATCTTTTCAGCTAAATTTAGCTATCCACCTTCAGCGCCGCAGTGAACGCTTCCTGCGGAATTTCGACCTTGCCGAATTCGCGCGCGACCACCCTTCAGCTGATCGAAGCCTGGATCGGAATCCGAAATCATCGGCTGTTGACTAGACTAGTTATCAATCAAGAGTTGTCTAACTTATTTCTGTTTGTATAATGGCAGTCATGGCGGGTGAGCGACAGAGAAGGGCGATGAATCAGTCTTTCTGGACCGCCATCAGCGCTATCGGAACTCTCGCAGGTGTGGGAGTCGCTATTTGGGTTGGTGTTAAAACAACAAATTTCTCGAATGTGCCTTTAACGCCCGCCCCGCCTTCTGCCGACAATATCTGCAAGTCAGCCATCGTATCTCAATGTCGAGAAGATATTAGATCTAATGTGCAAAATGCCGTGTTGTCGTGCCAGCAGTACGTAGATTGCGATCCGAATAGTTCAAACGCATTCGCATTACTTGGACAAGCGAATCGAGCGTCAGGAAGACTTGGAGCGGCTCAATATGCCTACGAAAAGGAATTGGCATTGGGTCAAAAAAACAACAATGAAGGCGAGATAGCGACAGCATATCACAACCTTGCAGTTGTTTACTCAGAACAGGATTCCTTGAACAAGGCAGAAAATGCTCTGAAAAAAGCCTTGGAAATTAATATCAAGAGCAACAATCAGACAGGTCAAGGTGCGAACTATAATGTACTAGGGGGCGTATATCTCAAGCGCGGAAATTTAGTAGAAGCCGAAAGTAATTTCACCAGAGCTGTTGAAATTCTCGATCGAGTTGACGACAAAGTTGGATTGGGAAACGCGTACATTGGTCTAGGTTATCTAAAACTTCGGAATAACGATTTGATCGGTGGTTGTTCATATCTGAAAAAAGCTCGCGAAGTTTTTTCTAAAGCAAAATATCCTCGAGGTATAAGCGAAGTTGATAATCACTTAAGCAGGACTGGATGTTTAGCAATTACACGTCAACCTTCAGCGCGGCAATGAACGCTTCCTGCGGAATTTCGACCTTGCCGAATTCGCGCATGCGTTTCTTGCCTTCCCGCTGCTTCTCCAGCAATTTGCGTTTTCGCGTCGCGTCGCCGCCGTAGCACTTCGCGGTCACGTCCTTGCGGAGCGCCCGGATCGTCTCGCGCGCGATCACCTTGCCGCCGATCGCGGCCTGCAGCGGAATCTGGAACATGTGCGGCGGAATCAGCTCCTTCAGCTTCTCGACCATGGCCCGCCCGCGGCCCTCGGCGCGCGCGCGGTGGACGAGCATGGCGAGCGCGTCGACGGGGTCGCCGTTCACCAGTATCTGCATCTTCACGAGATCGGCGGGCTTGAAGTCGGTGAGGTGATAGTCGAACGAGGCGTAGCCCTTGGAGACTGATTTCAGCCGGTCGTAGAAGTCGAACACCACCTCGTTCAGCGGCAATTCGTACTTCACCATCGCGCGGCTGCCGACATAGGTGAGCTCCTTCTGCATGCCGCGGCGGTCCTGGCAGAGCTTGAGCACGCTGCCGAGATATTCGTCGGGCGTGAGAATCGTCGCCTCGATCCACGGCTCCTGGATTTCCTCGACGCGCACCGGGTCCGGCATATCGACCGGATTGTGGAT
>JBGPVT010000105.1:0-6928 GCA_041491825.1 Xanthobacteraceae bacterium
GCCGGCCACTGATCGCCGACCGCGAGCAGCGGCCCGCGCTTGCCGGTGATCCGCTCGATCGTAATCGCGTAAACCGTCACCCTATCGAGCCGCGGGTAAAAGCTTTTGGTGCGCTGCCATTTCGGGTCGGCGTATTTCGCCATCAGGCGGTCGAAGAAGCGCGCCTTGCCGGCGGGATCAGCGTCGATACGGATCGTGCCGAAGCCGACGACGCTCGTGTAGCTCACCGAGGTGTCGCACTCGAATTCGCCATAGGGAAATACCGTGCCCATCTCGGACATCTCGAAGGAGATGCGCGGCTGCGCCGTGATGTTGTCGCGGAAATGGCCGCCGAGGCTCGTGTGCAAGTAGATCAGCCCATCGGCATAGACGAAGAGGTTCGGCACCACATAGGGATCGCCGTTCGCGCTCACGCTCGCAAAATGCGCGAATGCAGCCTCCTCCAGGAAGCGGTCGATTTCCGCCCGGCTCATTTCCTTGTCCTTGCGGCGGACGGCGCCTTGGCTCATGACTCGAATCCTCATGCGGAATGCAGCGCAACCAAGAATAGGCCAAGGCGCCCGGCAAGCGAATTCTCGCGATGCGATAAATCAGCGGCGCGAATGCGAGATTCGCGAAGCGAGCACGCGTAAAATTGCCGAATCCGTTTGCGCGCCATACGCCGGCCGGAGGCGCGAAATGGCAGAGTTGCGCCCTTCCGCCTTTCGAATCAGTAGACCCCACAGGCGCTTAGCCCGCATTTTTCCTTCGCCTTTGGCCGCGAATCTCATATGCATGCAGGCAAGAAGCGCGCGGCGCGCTTCTCGGAGGAACATCATGGCCAGCCCGAACAGCTCCAAGCCCGTGACCCTGAAGCACATGGCGGCGCAAATGGCCGCCGATCACGCGATGACCAAGGTCCAGAGCGAGGCCGTGCTCGGCGACCTCGTCGAGATCATCGCCAAGCACCTGAAGAAGGGCGAGCGCATCAAGCTCGCGGGCCTCGGAATTTTCCAGGTGCGCCATCGCGCGGCGCGCATGGGCCGCAATCCCGCCACCGGCGAGCCGATCGCGATCAAGGCGAGCAGGAAGGTCGCCTTCCGCGCCAGCAAGGATTTGAAGATGGCGGTCTGAAGCGGACCGTTTTCGAAGCGCTTTAGACGAAAAGCCCGGCATCCGGGTCCCGCCACCCAAGTCGGCTATAGCCGACTTGGGTGTTTCATCGCCGATCTCGGGTAAACTCGAGATCGGTGGCGGGCCCAAGGATAAGTATTTGTCGGGCTTTTTTGTCGGCGCCATACTTTTACACTGATTGCGCAGGAGTTTTGACCCGCGACGATTATCTTCTTGTCGCCCGCGTCCCGGCCGCAGCAGATTGATGCGATTCATGCGAGCCTCGAAAGCGCCGATGCGCCGTCAAGCAATGCTGATCGCCGCGAGCCTTTTCGCATTCTCCGCCGCGGCGGAGACGAAGGGCACACCGGCGACACAAGCGGGCTCCGCGCCCGGCGATTTTCCGCAGGCGAACAAATATTATTGGCTGGCGCCGCGCGCTTCCGTCCGCCTCTGCCCCAAGCCCGCGCCGGATATTTTAGACCGCATTCAATGCCCGGAAGTGACGTCGGGAAGATTCACGGTCACCGAGGTCGTACTCTTCAACAAGGTTCCGTCCTATTACCGGATCGAGATGGAGGGCGGGAGGACGGGCTATGTGCGCGCCGATGACAAAACCCACTTCCTCGACGAAGACCCGCAGATTCTGGCCCGGGCCCCGCAAGCGAACTGCGCCCGACTGGGCGAGCCAAAACTCGGCATGACAACCGCGGAAGCGGAAAAAACCTGCTGGGCGAAGCCGCTCACGGTCAATCGCCTGAACATCGCCAACCACATCCGCGAGCAGCATGTCTACGGCAAGGGCCGCTATCTCTATTTCGAGAACGATATTCTGGTTGCGATCGAGAACGGCCGCTGACGCCGTCCATGGGCGCTTGCAGCCCGGAAAACCGCTGGCCATCATTCCTCGAAGCGATTCGCGCGCACGAGGACGAAATGGCTTCCGATCGAACCATCGCCAAAAATCATCCGGGGCTCACCAACGATGCACTGGTGCGGCAATTCTCCGCCTGGCTCGCCGGCATTCAATACGAGATCGACTTCTGGGAGCAATGGACCGCCAGCAAAGGCGACCGCTGGCCGCAGGATTTCACGTCGCGGCTCGATCCGAACCGTGAAGCCAACCCCGCCCTCTTTGAAGGGCTTGGCGTGGAATCACCGAAGGTGCTCGACGTCGGCGCCGGGCCGATGTCGATCCTCGGCCTCAAGCTGAAGGGCAAACCGATCGCACTCTCGGCCTGCGATCCGCTGGCGCCGCTCTACGCCGATATGGCGGCGCGCCACGGGGTCGACTGGGCGGTGAAAACGGCCTCGGCCTTCGCCGAGGATTTGAGCGCCTTCTACCCGCGCGGCGAATTCGACCTCGTCTATTGCCGGAACGCCCTCGATCACTCGTTCGATCCGGTGCGCGGGATCGAGGAAATGCTGCTCGTGACGCGGCCCGGCGGCCGCGTCACCCTGGATCATTACGTCAACGAGGCGGAAAAGGCGCGCTACGACGGCTTCCACCAGTGGAATTTTGAAAAGATCGACGGAAAATTCATCATCTGGAACCGCGACGAGCGGATCGATGTCGCCGAACGCTTTGCGCATTGCGCCAAGGTCAGCGCCGAAACGAACAATGAATGGATTTGGGCGCGCCTCGACAAGATCGCGGAGCCGGAGCTTGCCGAGAACCGCTCGCGCCAACGCATCGCGGAGCTGCTGCTTGCCTCGCGCGACGCGTTCCTGGCGCGCTCCGTGCGTCGCCCGGGCTGAAGAACCGTCCGCAATCTCACACGTCATGGCCGGGCTTGTCCCGGCCATCCACGTCTCAATATTCAGTCAGGCCGTAAGACGTGGATGCCCGGCACGAGGCCGGGCATGACGATTCAGTGCAAAAAAAATAGACGCGGGGCGGCGGGGTATCCCACGGGAATCCAGCCGCCCCGCTTGAGATCGCACCTGGAGGTCACCGGGCCGATCAAAGCTATTTCGATCTATCGACCCTTTTTTCGCTCCATGTCCGCCAAGGCGGACATGGAGTGGGCCCGATCAAATCGTGTTGCAATTATTTCTAAGTCGTTATTTTCGTCGGGTCCCCGTCGATCGAAGCCCGTCTCCTCTACTCGCAATCAAATCGGGCGAGAGAAAGTCGGCGATGCGATATTGCTGCGAAATTACAGTGACGAAAGATGCTGCGCGGGATCCACCGGGGTGGAACCCTTGCGGATCTCGAAATGCACCTGCGGCGAAGCGACGCCCCCGCTCTGCCCCGCCTTCGAGATCACCTGTCCGCGCTTCACCGTCTCGCCGCGGTGGACGATAATTTCGGAGTTGTGCGCATAGGCGGTGACCCAGCCGTCGGCGTGCTTGATCAGGACGAGATTGCCGTAGCCCTTCAATTCGTTGCCGGCATAGGCGACGACGCCGTCCTCGGCGGCCTTCACCGCCGTGTTCTCCGGCACCGAGATGTTGATGCCGTCGTTCTGCTGGCCGTTCGGCTTGCCGCCGAAATTGGAGATCACGCGGCCCTTCACCGGCCAGCGGAACTGCAAGCCGCCGGCGCCGGCGGGCTTGGGCTCGGGCTCGCTGTCGACGGGCTTCACGGTGGCGACATTGTCGACGGGCGGCGTCACCTCGGCACGGCGCTGGGGTGCCGCCGTCTCGGCGCGCGGCGCGCCAGGAGGCGGATTGGCGGCGTTCTTCGGCCCGTTCGAGTTGGCGATGGCGACACCCGAAATGGTGAGCTTCTGGCCGACGCGGAGCGGCACGTACTCGTTGATCTTGTTGGTGTGAGCGATCTCGGCGCGCTTGACGTTGTAGTGCTTGGCGATCGAGGAGAGCGTCTCGTTCGGCATGACGGTATGCACGACGGTGGCGCGGTTCGCGGCCGGCGTCCCGGCCTGCGCGGACGCGTTCTGCCCATGCTGACGGCTGGGGATGACGATGCGCTGGCCGGGCTGGAGGAGGGAAGCGTCGCTGAGATTGTTCGCGCGCATGATCGCCACCACCGGCACGCCGTGGCGGCGCGACAGGATTTCGACGGTCTCGCCGGGCTTGAGCGTCACGGCGGTGCCGCCGTCCCAGCGCCAGTTCTCGCCGCCGGCCGCGACCGTGCCGGTCGGCTCCTGGTCGTTGCGGACGGGGGCGCGCGAAACGGGCGCGGGCGCCGACGGCACCGAGCTCGGGGCGTTCGAATAATTCTGCGGATAGCCGGGCTGCGGCGGATTCGAATAGTTCTGCGGCGGCGGGTTGTAGCCGTTCGAGCCGTAGACCGCGGGCCCGTAGACCGGCGTGCCGTTGACGTTCGATGGCGCGCCGAGCGGGCGGGATTCGATTTGGGCCGTGGGCGCGGGCGCCTGCGCCGAGTTCGTCACCTCGCCGCGGCGATAGGGATTGCCGTTCGGATCGTCGTTGAAGCGGGAGACATCGTTGCCGCAGGCCGCCAACGTGAGGCCGAAAAGGCCGAGCGCGGCAAAGCGCGCGAAGTGCCACGACGGCCGAAAAGAAGCCGGAATACGCATACCCATCCACCCGGACGCAACTAGACCGCGGGAGTAAACGCCGGATGGGTAAAGGGATGCTTAAGAAGAAAGGTCGAGGGGCAAAATTTTGCTGGCCGGGCTTGGGGATGCCTAGAGCGAGGCGGCTTTTCCGGCGACCAGCGGCACGAAGCGCACGGCCATCAGTTCCTCGGTTTTCAGCTCGCCGCCGGGGCGTTTTTCGAGGCGCGTCAGCATCTGCACGCCGTCGCGGGGACCGAGCGGGGCGAGCAGGATGCCGCCCGGAGTCAACTGCTCGATCAGGGCTTTGGGGATTTCGGGTGCGGCGGCGGTGACGATGATGCGATCGAACGGCCCGTAATCGCGCGCGCCCTCGGTGCCGTCGCCGACAAGCACGGTCACGTTGGCAAGGCCGAGGTCCGCGAGCCGCGTCCGCGCCTCATCGGCGAGCGTGCGGTAGCGCTCGATGCTGACGACGCTTTTCGCGAGATGCGCGAGGATCGCGGCCTGGTAGCCGGAGCCGGTGCCGATCTCCAAAACCTTGTGACCGGGGCGAACATCGAGCGCCTCGGTCATCGCCGCCACCATGTAGGGCTGGCTGATGGTCTGGCCGCAATCGATCGGCAGCGCCCGGTCGGCGAAAGCAAGCTCCGTTTGCCCCTCGCCGACGAAGCGCTCGCGCGGCACCAGCTCCAGCGCGCGCAATACGTTTGTGTCGCGGATGCCGCGCCGGCGGAGTCCGAGCAAGAATTCCATGCGCGCTTCGGCGCTCGGGGCGGCTCGCGTTTTGGTTTTATCCGCCGTCATTTTTTCGGCGCGGCAAAGACCTGCGCCAGCCGCGTCATGAACGGCTCGTCGGTCATGTCGAGGCGCAAGGGCGTCACCGAGATGCGCTTCGCCGCGATCGCCTGCAGGTCGCTGCCGTTCTGCGAGGTGAACTGGCCGCGTTGAAACGCGATCCAGTAATACGGATTGCCGCGGCCGTCGTGGCGCGGCTCGATCCGCAGAAGCTCCTGGTTGCGGCGGCCTTGCGTCGTAATGGCGATGCCCGCGACCTTGTCCGGCTCGCAATCGGGGAAGTTCACATTGATAAGAACGCCCTCGGGAATGCCTTCCTTGAGCAGGCGGCGGATGAGGTCGGGGGCGTGCTTCTCGGCGGTGGCGTAGCTCTGGCGATCGCGCGTCTCCGGGCCATAGACCTGCGACAGCGCGAGCGAGGGAATGCCGAGGATGGTGGCTTCCATGGCGCCGGCGACGGTGCCGGAATAGGTCACGTCCTCGGCGATGTTCTGGCCGCGATTGACGCCGCAGAGCACGAGGTCCGGCTTCTTGTCGGCGAGGATGTGGCGCACGCCCATGATCACGCAGTCGGTCGGCGTGCCCTTCACCGCAAAGCGGCGGTCGTCGATGGTGCGAAGCCGCAGCGGATCGCTGAGCGAGAGCGAGTGAGCGACGCCCGACTGGTCGAATTCCGGCGCCACCACCCAGACGTCGTCGGAGAGCTGCTCGGCGATCCGCACGCAGGACTCGAGGCCGGGCGAGTGAATGCCGTCGTCATTGGTGACAAGGACGCGCATTATTTCGCTTTCTCGATCCGCTTCATGCCGTTCATATAGGGCTGAAGCGCGTCGGGCACCACGACCGAGCCGTCGGCCTGTTGGTAGTTTTCGAGGACGGCGATCAGCGCGCGGCCGACCGCGACGCCGGAGCCGTTCAGCGTATGGACGGGGCGCACGTTCTTACTCTCTTTGGGCCGATAGCGCGCCTGCATGCGGCGGGCCTGGAACTCGCCGCAGTTGGAGCAGGACGAGATTTCGCGGAAGGTATTTTCGCCCGGCAGCCACACTTCGATGTCGTAGGTCTTGCCGGCGGCGAAGCCCATGTCGCCGGCGCAAAGCGTGACGACGCGGTAGTGCAGATCGAGCTTTTTCAGCACGGCCTCGGCGCAAGCAAGCATGCGCTCGTGCTCGTCCTTCGATTGCTCCGGCGTGGTGATGGAAACCAGCTCCACCTTGGTGAACTGGTGCTGGCGGATCATGCCGCGGGTGTCCTTGCCGGCGGCACCCGCTTCCGCCCGGAAGCACGGCGTGCAGGCGGTGAGGCGCATGGGCAGCGCGGATTCCTCGACGATGGATTCGCGTACGAGATTAGTCAGCGGCACTTCGGCCGTAGGGATGAGCCACAGATTGCGCGCAATTGAACTCACTCGTTTTTCGAGCGCGTGAATTTCTTCGTTCAGATCGGGAAGAATTCCCTCAATGTTGTTTAGTCTGGCCTGCAATAACGGAAGTTCTGGCGGTAGATCTCGCGTGCCAAATTGCAGTCCCTGATTTGGGAAGGGGTCGAGCAAC
>JBGPVT010000106.1:0-6913 GCA_041491825.1 Xanthobacteraceae bacterium
GATCGCCTTGCCGCCATCGGCCGCAAGATGGCGAGGATGCGCCGCGCCTTCGGCGGCGAGGGCGACGGCGACCGCTCCGGCCTGCCGCAGGTGGTCGGCGCCGCGATGGCGAATCTGGGCGAGACGGCAGGCAAGCGGCTCGAGGGCGATGCCGGCACTGAAGCAAAAATCGTCGAAATTCTCATGCGCGCGGCGAACGACATCAAGAATTCCTGAATGGGCGGCCGACGGCGATTTACAGGAAGCTCTGCGGGTCGATGTCGACCGTGACGCGCACGCTGCCTTTCGGCTTCGGGGTCCGGCCGAGCCAGTCCCGCAAATAGCCCGATAGATCGAAGTTGCGCGGCGATTTCGCCAACAGCCGCCAACGGTGGCGGCCGCGGATCAATCCGAGCGGCGCCTCGGCAGGCCCGAGAACACGCACGCCCTCTTCGCGCGGTGCTGCGGCGACGAGCTTTCGCGCATGCGCCTCCGCCGCCGGTTTGTCGGTGGCCGAGACGATCAGGCTCGCGAGCCTGCCGAACGGCGGCAGCGATGCTTCCTCGCGCGCGGCGATCTCGCAATCGTAGAAAGCCTTGCGATCGCCCGCGATCAGCGCCGTCATCACCGGATGCTCCGGCTGATAGGTCTGCAGCAATCCTTTTCCCGCCGCCGCTTCCCGCCCGGCGCGGCCGACCACCTGATGCAGCAATTGGAACGTCCGCTCGGCAGCGCGCGGATCGCCTTGGCTCAATCCGAAATCGGCGTCCACCACGCCGACAAGCGCGAGCCCCGGAAAATGATGCCCTTTGGCGACCAGTTGCGTGCCGATCACGATGTCGGTCTCTCTTTTGGCGATGGATTCCAATTCGGCGCGCAACCGTTCGACCCAGCCCGCGAGATCGCTCGACAAGACAAGCGTGCGCGCCCGCGGAAACAATCCGCGCGCTTCTTCCTCCAATCGCTCGACGCCGGGACCGAGCGCGACGAAGGAATCCGCCGCCCCGCACTTCGGACAGGCCGGCGGAAGCGGCGTCTCGAAGCCGCAATGATGGCAGGCGAGCCGCTTGCGGTGGCGGTGTTCGACGAGCCAGGCATCGCAATTCGGGCAGCGCATGCGGTACCCGCAGGCGCGACAGAGCGTGAGCGGCGCATAGCCGCGCCGGTTCAGGAACAAAAGCGCCTGCTCGCCGCGCGCGAGTGTCTCGCCGATCGCGCTCTCTAACCGCGGCGCGATCCAGCGCCCGCGCGGCGGGCCTTCCTTGCGCAAATCGATGGCGGTGAGCGGCGGAATCTGGCTGCCGCCGAAGCGCTCCGGCAAATCAAGCCGCCGGTAGCGCCCGCGCCGCGCATTGACCTCGGTCTCTAACGAAGGCGTCGCCGAGGCGAGCACCACCGGCACCTTGGCGATCCGCCCGCGCACCACCGCCATGTCGCGCGCGTGATAATGCACGCCGTCTTCCTGCTTGTAGGCGGGGTCGTGCTCCTCGTCGACGACGATCGCGCCGAGATTGCGGAACGGCAGGAACAGCGCCGAGCGTGCGCCGGCGACGACGGCAATCTCGCCGTTCGCCACCCCTTCCCACGTGCGCGCGCGGCGGCGCGGTGAGATTTGCGAGTGCCACTCGGCCGGACGCGTTCCGAAGCGCGCTGCGAAGCGGTCGAGGAAACGCGCCGTGAGCGCAATTTCGGGGAGCAGGATCAACGCTTGCCTGCCTGACTTCACCACCTCCGCGATCGCCTCGAAATAGACTTCGGTCTTGCCGGAACCGGTGACGCCGTCGAGCAAATTGACCGAGAAGTCGTGGGCGCGAACGGCGGCGCGCAGAATTTCGGCGGCACTGGCCTGGGCATCGCTCAATTGCGGCCGGGCGAAATCGATATCGGGCGGCGGCGCGATCGGCTCGGCCGGAAGTTCGACCGCTTGAAGCGTTCCCTCGTCGATCAAGCCGTCGATGACGCCGGGCGAAACTCCCGCCTCCTTCGCCGCCTCCGCCTTCGGCCGCACGAGGCCGTCCGAAAGCAACGCAATCACGCGCCCGCGCGCCGCCGTCATGCGCGGCGGCGGCTCTCCCGCGAGCCGCACGCCGATCCGCGCGCGTCCCTCGCCGAGCTCAGCATCGAAGCGGAGCGCCATGCGCAGCACCATGCCGCGGGGGCTGAGCGTATAATCCGCCACCCAGTCAACGAGCTGCAGCAATTCCTGCGGCAGCGGCGGAAAATCGAGCTTAGCCGAAATCGGCTTCAGCTTCGTCCGTTCCGGCGCCTCGTTCCGCGAGGGCCAGACGCTGCCGATCACCCGCCGGCTGCCGAGCGGCACGGCAACAAGATCGCCGGGCGAAAGCGCCAGATCCGCCGGAATGCGGTAGCTATAGGGTGAGTCGACGGCGACCGGCACGAGCACGTCGACGGTTCGCTCGGCCATCTTGCGAATTCCGTTCGAAAATTAACGGGCGGGAAAGGCGAGCGGAGCGACAAGGAGAGGCGCTGTCAAGGGACGGAGCATGGCGCGGACACCCGACCAGAAAGCCGAAGCCGCGGCGAAGGCGCTTCTTGCCGCCGCTTCCAAGGATGTGGCGCGCGAGGCGGCACGCTGGCTCACGCATCTTTCCGCCGAGCGGCATCTGTCGGAACTCACCCTCGAGGCCTATGCGCGCGACGTCGCCGCCTTCCTGAACTTCCTCGCCGAGCATCTCGGCGGCCGCCCGAGCCTCGCCGCGCTCTCGAAGCTCGCCCCCGCCGATATTCGCGCTTTTCTCGCCTGGCGCCGCGCCGGTGGAATCGAATCGCGCACGCTGGTGCGTACGCTTGCCGCCGCGCGCTCCTTCGCCCGCTTTCTCGAGCGCGAGGGAAAGGGCAAGGTCGCGGCGCTTGCCGCCGTGCGCGCGCCGCGCGTGGCGAAAGGGCTGCCCAAGCCGTTGTCGGTCGCGAGCGCGAAGGCGATCTCCGATCCGGCGCTCCGCGCGGGCGAGGCGCGCGCGCCGTGGGTGCTGGCGCGCGACGCCGCCGTGCTCGCGCTCCTATACGGCTCGGGCCTGCGCATTTCCGAGGCGCTTGCTTTGACGCGCCGCGACGTGCCCGCGCCCAGCAAGGGCGATTCGATCACCGTCCTCGGCAAGGGAAAAAAATCGCGCATGGTGCCGGTGCTGCCGCAGGTGCTGGAACTCATAGCCGAATACATCAGGCTCTCGCCGTTCGACCTCGCCACCGGCGAGCCGCTGTTCCGCGGCGCCAAGGGCGGTCCGCTCTCGCCGCGCATCCTGCAGCTCACCATGGAGCGCCTGCGCGGCGCGCTGGGCTTGGCCGACACCGCGACTCCCCACGCGCTTCGTCATTCTTTTGCGACGCATCTGCTTTCGCGCGGCGGCGACCTGCGCTCGATTCAGGAATTGCTCGGTCACGCCTCGCTCGCAACGACGCAAATTTATACCGCCGTCGATTCCGCTCACCTGATCGCCGCCTATAAGGCCGCCCATCCGCGCGCACGCCTCTAGACCCTCTTGCGCTCGGCCCCCGCTTCATGAAAGCGTGCGGCCACGAAAACGGGAGGGAAATATGCCGGAAGCGCACGAAGCCGCGCACGAAGCCGCGGAACAAGTGGAAGGTCATCATCTCGAAGGCTCGAACAAAAGAATCGCATTGCTCATCGCGGTGCTGGCGCTGTGTCTGTCGTTCTCGGAGACGCTCGGCAAAAGCTCGCAGACCAGCGCGATCAGCGAGAACGTCCGATCCTCGGACCTGTGGGCGTTCTTCCAGGCGAAGACAATTCGCATGACGCAACTGCGCGTCGCCGCCGATACGATGGTGATCGGTACGCTCGCGGCAGCGGATCCCGCCCTCAAGGCCGCGCAGCAGAAGCAGATCGACGATTGGCGCAAGACCGCCGATCGCTACGATTCGGAGCCCTCGACCGGCGAGGGCCGCAAGGAACTCGCCGAGAAAGCCAAGAAGGCCGAGGAAAAGCGCGACCATGCGCTCGCGCGCTATCACAATTTCGAAATCGCTTCGGCCGCCTTCCAGATCGCGATCGTGCTCGCCTCCGCCACCGTCATCACCGGCATAATAGCGCTCGCTTACCTTGCGGGACTGTTGGGCGTCGGCGGTCTCGTCTTCACGGGGATCGGGCTGATCTCGCCCCACTTTATCGAGACGCTGCTCGCCTTATTCGGCGCGGGGCATTAGGCAGCGACTGTATTCTCTCGTCAGGGAGTTTGTGCGGATTCCCACAACGAAAAGGCCGGCGAGACGAAGTCTCGCCGGCCTGATTCCGAAGATCACATATGAATCGCCCGCTTGTCGACCGCGAGCGCCGCTTCCTTGATCGCCTCGGAGAGCGTCGGGTGCGCGTGGCAGGTGCGCGCGATGTCCTCCGACGAAGCGCCGAATTCCATCGCCAGCGTGACCTCGGCGATCAGGGTCCCGGCATCGGCCCCGATGATGTGGACGCCGAGCACGCGGTCGGTCTTCTCGTCGGCGAGAATCTTCACGAAGCCTTCGGTGGTCCTGTTCACCTTGGCGCGGCCGTTGGCGGTGAACGGAAATTTTCCAACCCGATAGGCGATGCCCTCGGCCTTCAATTCTTCTTCCGTCTTCCCCACCGAAGCGACTTCCGGAGATGTGTAGATCACGTTCGGAATCGCGTCGTGGTTCATCATCCCTGCCTTGCCCGCGATGATTTCGGCGGCGGCGATGCCCTCGTCCTCGGCCTTGTGCGCGAGCATCGGCCCCACGATCACGTCGCCGATCGCGTAGATGCCCTCGACATTGGTCTTGAAGCGCGCGTCGACGATGACGCGCCTCTTGTTGTCGAGCCTGACGCCCGCCTCGGCAAGGCCGAGCCCCTCGGTGTAGGGCACGCGGCCGATCGCGACGAGCGCGACGTCGGCCTCGATCTGCTCCGCCTTGCCGCCCGCGGCGGGCTCGACTGAAATTTTCAGCGTCTTGCCCTTCGGGTCGATGCCGGTGACCTTGGAGGCGAGACGGAACTTGATCCCCTGCTTTTCGAGAATGCGCTGGAACGAGCGCGCGATCTCGCCGTCCATGCCGGGCAGGATGCGATCGAGAAACTCGACCACCTCGACCTTCGCGCCGAGCCGGCGCCAGACCGAGCCGAGCTCGAGGCCGATCACGCCGGCGCCGACCACGAGCAGGCGGTCGGGGACTTTCGACAGTTCCAGCCCGCCGGTCGAGGAAACGACGCGTTTCTCGTCGATCTCAATGCCCGGGAGCCGCGCGACGTCGGAGCCCGTGGCGATCACGATCGATTTTGTCTCGATCGTCTCGGTCTTGCCGTTGCCGGTCGAGACCTCGACCCTGCCGGGTGATGCGATGCGGCCTTTGCCGATATAGGCGTCGATCTTGTTCTTCTTGAACAGGAAGTCGACGCCCTTGACGTTGCCGTCGACGCCCTCCTGCTTGAACTTCATCATCTGCGTGAGATCAAGCTTCGGCGCCGGCAATTTGATGCCCATCATCTCGAAATCGTGCGCCGCTTCTTCGTAAAGATGCGAGGCATGCAAAAGCGCCTTCGAGGGAATGCAGCCGACATTGAGGCAGGTGCCGCCGAAGGTTTTGTCCTTCTCCACGACGGCGGTTTTCAATCCCAGCTGCGCCGCGCGGATGGCGCAGACATAACCGCCGGGTCCGGTGCCGATGACGACGACGTCGTAGGCCATTTTGATGTCTCTTTCAGCTCGCCGGCGAGAGCCGGCATTCAATCACATGTTTCAAGTAGATGGCGACGAATAGGCCGGCCCGGAAAGAAGCCGCGGCGCATGACTGGATCGTCCGCGCCGCATAGGCCGAAGGATTGATCTCATAGGTCGAGTACGAGCCGCGTCGGATCTTCCAGGCTTTCCTTCACCCGCACGAGAAAAGTGACCGCCTGTTGGCCGTCGACGACGCGGTGATCGTAGGAGAGCGCGAGATACATCATCGGCTTGATGACCACCTGTCCCTTCACCGCGACCGGCCGCTCTTCGATCCGGTGCATGCCTAAAATCCCCGACTGCGGCGCGTTCAGGATCGGCGTCGACAACAGCGAGCCGTAAATGCCGCCGTTCGAGATGGTGAAGGTGCCGCCTTGCATCTCGTCGATGGTGAGATGGCCCGCGCGCGCGCGCTTGCCGAATTCGGCGATCTTCTTCTCGATCTCCGCGATCGAGAGTTGGTCGGCGTCGCGCACCACCGGCACCACCAGGCCCTTATCGGTGCCGACCGCGACGCCGATGTGATAGTAATTCTTGTAGACGAGATCGGCGCCGTCGATCTCGGCGTTCACCGCCGGGATTTCCTTCAGCGCCTGGATGCAGGCCTTCACGAAGAAACCCATGAAGCCGAGTTTGACCGCGTGCTTCTTCTCGAACGTTTCCTTGTAGTGCGCACGCATCGCCATCACCGCGCTCATGTCGACGTCGTTGAACGTCGTGAGCATGGCGGCGGTGTTCTGCGCGTCCTTCAAGCGCCGCGCGATGGTTTGCCGGAGCTTCGTCATGCGCACGCGCTCTTCACGCGCGGCGTCATCCGGCGGCGACGGCGCGCGGGCGCCTGAGGACGCGGGCGCGATCGAAGGCCCGGTCGCGATCGCCGCGAGCATGTCGCCTTTGCTGACGCGGCCATCCTTGCCGGAGCCCGCGACGGCGGCGGGATCGATGCCGGATTCGGCGGCCAACCTGCGCACGGCAGGCGGCTGCGGACCGTCGGAAACTTTTTTCGGTGTAGGTGCTGCGGCGGCCGTTCTTGCGGACGCCGAAGCCGCTGGCGCCACCACCTTCGCGGGCGTCGCTTTCGGCGCCGCCTTGCCGCCTCCCGCTCCTTCGGCGATCGAGCCCAACAGCGCGCCGACCGCGACCGTGTCGCCATCCTTGGCCTTGATCTCGGACAAGACGCCCGCGACCGGCGCCGGCACCTCGACTGTTACCTTGTCGGTTTCCAA
>JBGPVT010000107.1:0-6835 GCA_041491825.1 Xanthobacteraceae bacterium
CAGCGCCTTGTCGATCTGGTCGCGGAAGTAAGTCCGGTTCGGCAGGCCCGTGAGCGCGTCGTAGCGCGCCATGTGGCTGATCTTAGCCTCGGCGCTCTTGCGCTCGGTGATGTCCTCGATGAGCACGACCGAGCCGCCGTTCTCCATCGGCTGGAAGGTCAGCGAGAAATTGCGGCCGTCCAGCGTGTCGATGATGATGTTGCCCGTCTTGCGGTCGGCCTGGTGCGCCTCGAACTGCACCGCGACGCGCTCGGCCATGTACTCGGAGATCAGCTCCGCCCGCACGCAGTCGTAGAGCATCTCCCATACCGTCATGTCCTTATGCGCGAGATCCTGCGCGATGCCGAGCAACTGGCTGAGCCGGCTGTTGCCGACGACAAGGCGGCCCTCCGAGTCGAACATGCAGAGGCCGTGCGGCATGTTGTTGAGCGCGGTATCGAACCGCATCGCGAGCGAAGTCATGTCGCGCGTCGTATTCAGCGACTTGAGAATGGTGGCATAGAGAGTGAAAGAAATGCGCATTACGCTCAAAAAGAAAGACAGGTTGAGCACCGCCAAACCGAAGTAATACGGATCACAAGTCCACAATAATCCGAGAACAAATGGGCCGATCGCGGCTACAAACTGGAGGATGACGATATAGGGGCGGCCGCAGTTTCTTCCCGCCCCGGTTGCGGCGTAAGCAACCGTTACGGTAGCGGAGATCATCTGCGTTACGGGGTCCGACGTAAGTCCGATGCAGACGAAACACCACAGCCCCAATATGGCATGATGAATTCCCGTCGCGACGGCGTACCGGAACTCCCACCACTTCACTACTTCGCGCGAAGGCATCGACATTTCGCGCATGCGCACCAACCGCGCCCGTTCATAGCCGAACATCTCGAACGCGCGCAGAACGGTGACCAGCGCGAACCCTGCGGCGCAAAGCCAGAGCGGCCAATATTGCGTTTTCCACGCCGTCAGTAATATGGCGATCGCAGCGCCGGTGCCGCCCGCGAGCAAAGTAAATGAGCCGTCGTAGAGCCAATCTACGAGCGAGGCGTAGATCTCCAACGGCAATTCTTCTTGCCGGCGTCTGCGTGAAAAGAAACCGAACATGGGAACCGCATTCACCCGAAGTGGCGTTCTCAAACACTAAACGGCCCCTATGGATTTTCCTTGCGGCGAGATCGGAAAATTCGTGGGCGCGAGGCAAGGATCCGTTAACGTTGACGAACCCCGAATGGGCCGGCCGGCGCACGACGCACGCCATGATATTTCCGGCATGCCTCGTCCGGCCGCGCGCCAGCGGCCGCGGGTTTGCGCCGATGGTTAAGACTTGCGCTATCCGTGAAGCGCGGGAAGGGAAGCGATGGGGGTCGAAACAACAGCCCGCCTTCACCGGCGAGCCAAGAAAATCAGACTTCCAGCCACTCGCGCCGCACCGCTTCGTTCGCGCGGAGATCAGCGGGACTGCCCTCGAACACCATCCTGCCGTGGCCCATCACGTAGAGACGATGGGAAATTTTCATCGCGATGGTGAGTTTCTGCTCGACCAAGAGGATCGAGATGTTCCGCTCCGCGATGCTTTGCAGCAGCACGGCGATGCGCTCAACCATTTGCGGCGCCAGCCCCTCGGTCGGCTCGTCGATCATGATGAGGTCGGGATCCCCCATCAGCGTGCGGCAGATCGTGAGCATTTGATGCTCGCCGCCGGAGAGCACGCCCGCGATTGTATCGGCGCGCTCGTGCAGGACGGGAAACAGCTCGTAGGTTTCCTTGAAGCCCCAGCGGCTGTTTCTTTGGCCGCCTTTGACGCCGAGCAAGAGATTTTGTCCGACCGTCAGCGTCGGAAAAATCTGGCGGTCTTCCGGCACGTAGCCGAGCCCGCGATGCGCGATCTCGTAGGGCCTCATCCCCGCGATCGGTTTTCCCTTGAAGGCGATCGAGCCCTGCGGCGGCACGTCGCCCATGATCGCCTTCAGCGTCGTCGAACGGCCGACGCCGTTCCTTCCGAGAATGCTCACGATCTCGCCCTTGCCGACGCGCAAGTTCACGCCCTGCAGGATGTGGCTCTTGCCGTAATAGGCGTGGAGGTCCTCGACTTCGAGCATCACGCCGCCGTCCCGAGATAGGCTTCCTGCACCGCGCGGCTCGACTTGATCTTCGCCGGCTCGTCGGAGGCGATGATCTTGCCGTAGACGAGCACGGAAATGCGGTCGGCGAGATTGAAGACGACGCTCATGTCGTGCTCGATGATGAGGAGCGTGCGGCCCTCGGAGAGCTTGCGGATCAGCGCCACCGCGTGCTCGGCCTCCGCCCGGCTCATGCCCGCGGTCGGCTCGTCGAGCAGAATGAACTCGGCGCCGCCGCCGACCGTAATTCCAATCTCGAGCGCCCGCTGCTCGGCATAGGTGAGAACGCCGGCCGGAAAATGCCGCCGGTCGAGCAGATTGATCTGGCGGAGAATCAATTCGGTGCGTTCGGAAACGTCGGCAAGTGAATCGATATTGTGCCAGAACGAATATTTGTAGCCCATCGACCACAGCACCGCGCAGCGCACGTTTTCCCAAACGCTCAGGCGCGGAAAGATGTTGGTGACCTGGAAGGAGCGCGAAAGCCCGCGCCGGTTGATCTCATAGGGCCGCAGACCCGTGATCTCCTCGCCCCTGAGGCGGATCGCTCCGGCGGTCGGCCGCAGGCGGCCGCTGATCAGGTTGAACAGCGTGGACTTGCCGGCGCCGTTCGGGCCGATCATCGCGTGACGCTCGCCGACGCGAACGGAAAGATCGACGCCGCGGATGATTTCGGTACGGCCGAAATTCTTCGTCACCCCAGAAAGCTCGATCGCGCTCATGCGGCGCTCCCGTGCTCGCGCGCCTTCATCAGCGCGGTGTGCCAGGCGCCCTCGACATGGGGCCAGGTCAAGCGGAAGAAGAAATAGCCGCCGATGACCAACACGGCCGCCACCAGCCACGGCAGGAAGGAATGCACGCTGAAGGGCACGTGCATAAAGGACATCATCGGCCCTTCCGAAGTTTTAGTCGAAAGGTGGTGGGCCATCTCGATCAGAAGGCTTACGCCCGTGAGCATCACGAGACCGGCGGCGAGCGCCAAGAGATAGGCGGGCACGAGCCGCCACAGCACGCGCGCGTGCCAGAGCGGCGCGTGCATCATCAGCAGGCCCGAAATTCCGAACGGCGCGAACATGACCATGCCGACGAACAGGAGGCCGAAATAGAGCTGCCAGACCTCGGTGATGTCGCTGAGCATGACCTGCAGCCAGGTGACGAGGATCGCGCCGATGATCGGGCCGCTGAAGAAGCCGACGCCGCCGATATAGGCCGCGAGCAGCACCGTGCCCGATTGCTCGGCGCCGACGTAACTCGAATTCACGATTTCGAAGTTGATCGCGGCAAGCCCGCCGGCGATGCCGGCGAAGAATCCCGACAGGCTAAACGCGAGGAAGCGGACGAATTGCGGGTTGTAGCCGACGAACTCGGCGCGCTCGAAATTGTCGCGCACCGCGTTGCACATCCGCCCGAGCGGCGTGCGCGTGAGCGCGTACATCGCCAGCACGCAAATGAAGCACCAGATCGCGATCAGATAATAGACCTGGGTCTGCGGGCCGAAGCTCCAGTCGAAGATACGCAAGAGCTTGGTGCGGTTCGTGGTGATTCCCTCCTCGCCGCCGAAGAAGGAGCGCAGGATCAGCGCGGACGAGGCGACGAGCTCGCCGAGACCGAGCGAGATCATCGCGAATGCGGTGCCGCCGCGCCGCGTCGAAACCGATCCGAACACGATGCCGAAAAAGAGGCCGGCGAAGCCGCCCACGAGCGGCATCAGCGGCAGCGGGATCGGGAGCGAATTCTTCGTGATCGTGTTCATCGCGTGCACGACGATGAATCCACCGAGACCGTAATAGACCGCGTGTCCGAACGACAGCATTCCGGTCTGCCCGAGGAGCATGTTGTAGGAAAGCGCGAAGATGATGGAAATGCCCATCAGGCTCAGCAACGTGAAGGCGAAGCTCGAGGTGAACATCTTCGGCAGCGTCAACACGAGCGCCGCCAGCACGACCCAGGCGGCGTAGCGTAGGGCGGTCGCCAAGATACCGCTCGCGGAGCGCCCCATGCTCGCGGTTTGCGCGCCTTCGCTCATGTGTCGCGGGTTCCCATCAACCCGGTCGGCCGGAATATAAGGATCAGGACGAGCAAGAGGTACGGCATGATCGGCCCGATCTGCGCCACGGTCACAAACCAAATGTCCGAAAGGAAAGGCAGCGGATTGGTGTGGATGCCGAACCATCCGAACGCGTCGGCAGTCGAAAGATTGACCGCCACCGCGAAGGTTTGCAGGAGCCCGATCAAGAGCGAGGCGACGAAGGCGCCCGAGAGCGAACCGAGGCCGCCGATGACGACGACGACGAACAGGATCGGGCCGAGCAGCGCCGCCATGTTCGATTGCGTGACGAGCGCCGGCCCCGCGATGACGCCGGCGACCGCCGCGAGCGCGCAGCCCAAGCCGAACACCAGCATGAAGATACGCTGCACGTTATGGCCGAGCATGCCCACCATGTGCGGGTGCGTGAGCGAGGCTTGGATGATGAGCCCGATCCGCGTCCGCGTCAGCACCAAAAGCAGCGCGACGAAAATGCCGATCGCGAACAACAGCATGAACATCTTGTAGGCGGGGTAATTGGTCGAAAAAATCGTGAAGGCGCTGAAATCGAGCGAGGGCGGGATGCGGTAGTCGAGCGGCAGCTTGCCCCAGATGATCTGCACGACTTCCTCGATCACGAAAGCAAGCCCGAACGTAAAGAGAAGCTCGGCGACGTGGCCGTGGCGGTGGACGTTGCGCAATCCGTAGCGCTCGATGAGAGCGCCGATGACGCCGGCGAGAAGCGGCGCGAGAACGAGCCCCGGCCAGAAGCCGGTAAACTGGCTGATCTGAAATCCGAAGAAAGCGCCGAGCATGTAGAAGCTCGCATGCGCGAAGTTCAAGACGCCCATCATGCTGAAGATGAGCGTCAGCCCGCTCGCCATGAGAAAGAGCAGCATGCCGTAGAGCACGCCGTTCAGGGTCGAAACGAGGACGAGTTCGAGCAAGGCGGCCCACCCCAAATACACGAAGGCGACTTGTTGTTCTTGTTCTTGAAGGAATTCCGCCCGGCCGCGTTGCGCGCGGCCGGGCGGCAACAGGAACGACGTCAGCTCGCCGGACGGTTCATCTTGCAGGTGGTGGGGAGCACGGTATTGGCGGCTTCGATCTTGCCCGCCGTTCTCCAGCCCCAGCCCGTGCCTTCCTCGTCGAACGGCTCCTTCGCGCTCCGCTCGCCGAACGAGACGATATAGATGGGCTGGATGAACTGATGATCGTCCGCCCGCATATAGCCGTCGCCGCCGTCAAAGACGGTGACTTTCATGCCTTCGAGCGCGGCGCCGATCTTCCCGGGTTCGATCGACTTCGCTTTCACGATCGCGGCCTGCAGCATGCGCATCTCATTCACGGCACGCGGATAGAACAGGCTGAGGTTGGATCCTCCCGCTCCGTCCGCCTTGTATTTCGCGCGAAACGCTTTCTCGAATTCGTCGGCCGGTCCATAGCCGACGTTCGCGAAGCCCTCGCCGATCGCGAAGACGCGGTGATTGAGGCCCGCTTGCTTCATCGCCGTCGGACCGCCGGTGCCGCCGGCATAATAGGTGTACCAGTCGGTCTGCAGGCCGGCGTCGGCTGCTGCCTTCAGGAGCAGGGAGAAGTCCTGCCCCCAGTTGCCGGTGATCACACTGTCGGCGCCCGATGCCTTGATCTTGGCGATGTAGGGCGAGAAGTCGGTGATCTTGGCCAAGGGATGCATCTCGTCGCCGACGATCTCGATGTCCGGGCGCTTGGCCTTGATCATCGCGACCGCCGCCGAACGCACCGCCTGACCGAAGGAATAGTCCTGGTTGATCAGGTAGACCTTCTTGATGTTTTTGCGGTCCTTCATGTAGTTGGTCAGCGCTTCCATCTTCTGATCGGAATTCGCGTCCCAGCGGAAGTGCCAGAAGCTGCACTTCTCGTTCGTCAATGCCGGATCGACCGCGGCATAGTTGAAGAAGATGACTTCCTTGCCGGGGTTGCGCTCATTGTATTTCGCGACGAATTCGTTGATCGCGTGGGCGAAAGCCGAACCGTTGCCCTGCGTGATGATGCGAATGCCGGAATCGATCGCCTTCTGCACCTGAACGAGCGTTTCCTGCGCGTTCAGCTTGTTATCGTAGCCGACGATTTCGAACTTCTTGCCGAGCGCGCCGCCCTTGGCGTTAAGCTCGTCGGCGAGATATTGGAACGTCTTGAGGCCGACTTCGCCGATGCTCGCCATGCCGCCCGAGAGCGGATCGACATAGGCGATCTTGATGGTGTCGTCGGCGCCGGAAACCGGCATCGCGAATGGAATTGCCACGAGCGCGACCGCGCCCGCGAGTTTTGCACGCCACCCGAATTTCATGGAAACCTCCCTGTTTCGGACCACTGGTCCGCGCGTAATTGAGGAATGATGCGGCCTTAATGCGCCGTTCTTCTTGGACTTTATGGGCTGAACCATCAGCGAAACGAGGTTCCGGGTCAAGAAGCAGCGAACGCCGATGCGGAGACGTTTTTTGCAAGGCGGCCTGCCCAAACGGCGGGCGCTTTTGTGTATACCAGCGCACCGATCTCGGGTTTACCCGAGATCGGTAATTAGCTGCCCAAGTCGGCTAAAGCCGACTTGGGTGTCTCGGGTTTACCCGAGATCGGCAGAATGAATGCCCAAGTCGGCTAAAGCCGACTTGGGTGGCGCGGCGACGGCTTTGCGGCGCGCGGGCGATTTCCG
>JBGPVT010000108.1:0-6821 GCA_041491825.1 Xanthobacteraceae bacterium
GCGGAAGCGGACATTCCCGGTCGTGCGCACCATGCCGCAGACCGAGCGCAGCATCGTGGTCTTGCCGGCGCCGTTGGCGCCGAGAAGCGTCGTGATGCCGCCCTCGGCGATCGACAAATCGAGCCCGTGCAGCACCTGGGTGGCGCCGTAATAGGCGCAGATATTTTTCGCCTCCAACAGCATCGTGCTCATCGCTTGGTGGTTCCGAGATAGGCGCGGATGACTTCGGGATCCTTCTGGACTTGCGCCGGCGAGCCCTCGGCGATTTTGCGGCCGAAATCGAGCACGACGACGTGATCGCAGATCGACATCACCAGATTCATGTGATGCTCGACGAGAAGCACGGTGATCTTGCGCTCGTCGCGAACCCGGCGAATGAGGTGGGAAAGCTCGCCGACTTCCTCGTGGTTGAGGCCGCTCGCGGGTTCGTCGAGCAGGAGAAGGCTCGGGCGCGCCGCGAGCGCGCGCGCGAATTCGACGCGTTTCTGGATGCCGAAAGGCAGATCCGCGACGCCGCGCGCGGCGTAATCGCGGAGATCGAAATAATCGATCAGTTCTTCCGCGCTCTCGGCGAGCGCTTCCTCCTGCCGCCGGACCCATGGCAGGCGGAGCGAATCGCTGAGATAATCGCTGCGGCTCCTGCGATGCCCGCCGACCCGCACATTGTCGAAGACGGACATCCGCTGAAACAGGGCGAGGTTCTGGAAGGTGCGCGCGATCCCGATATCGGTGATCTTGTGCGCGGGTTTGCCGAGAATGCTTTGGCCGTTGAACAGAATATCGCCCTTGGCCGGCGTATAGATGCGGCTCAGGCAATTGAAGAGGGTGGTCTTGCCGGCGCCGTTCGGGCCGATCAATCCGAGCAGCATTCCTTCCGGCAAATCGAACGAAACGTCGTCGAGCGCGATAATGCCTCCGAAATGCACGCCGACCTTCTTGACGGCGAGCAAAGGCCCGCCGCTACGCGAGTGCGTAGCGGGTTTTTTCGCGCCCGCGCGATCCGACACCTTCGAGTCCACGGCTAGGGCCCGGTCAGAAGCGGACTGCGCTCGATGGCCGAAAGTTTGCGCTCCTGGACATGCTTTCCATCCCCTTCGATCGCCCCCGCAGCTCTAGCGGCTGTTTAGGGCAGCTTCCACATTTCGCGCCATGTTCACAAGGCGCGGACCAATGTCCTTTTCGAGCCGCTCGCGCGTTAATTGAAACGCCGGCGCCCCACAATTGAAAGCGAAGGCCCCCGAGCCATCGGCCGGAACCAGCGGCACCCCCACGGCGCGCACGTCCGGCTGCCAGTCGCCGACCGAGATCGTAAATCCCTGGGCCGCGAAATCCTTGACCGCCTGTTCGATTCCCGAGCGCACCTTCGGCCAGCGGTCGCCTTCCCGGCGCGCCATGTGATCCATCAGCCAGGTACGCTCTTTTTCCGGCGTCGCGGCGAGGAGCGCCCGGCCCATCGCCGTGGTGGCGATCGGGATGCGGGCGCCAAGATCGAGGCGCAGCATCAGGGAAGCGGCGCTGCGGCAATGTTCGATGTAGATCAGGTTCAGGCGGTCGCGGCTGCCGAGCGCGACCGAAGCGCCGGTGTAATTCGCGAGCTCCTGCATGTAGGGCCGCGCGATCTGGCGGATGCGCATGTTGGCGAGCGCCGAATAGCCGATCGAAAGTGCCGCCGGCGCCAGCTGATATTTCGAAAGCCGCTCGTGATGCGTGAGATAGCCGAGCTTGGTGAGCGTGTAGGTGAGCCGCGAGACGGTCGCCTTGGGAAGCCCCGCGCGCGTCGCGATCTCCTGATTGCCCAACAGCCCTTCGGTCGCGGTGAAGGCCCGCAGCACATCGAGGCCGCGCGCCAACGCGACGACGAATTTGCGGTCATGTCCGGACGCTGGCGCCGAGCCCACGCTCCGACGAGCTTCCGTGCTCCATGTCTCGTAAGCAGTCACCGCGGAGCCATCCAACGCTGGAATGACAGGCATGAATTGACAGGGATCGAAGCAATTCCTAGCGTCGCGGTCAATCTTGCAGAACTAAATTCCGCAATGCGGAATCAACCATTCGAGCCCGGCCACAGCCATTCAACCTGCAACAGCGACTTGCTTGCCGCGAACAAGCAGGCGCAGATTTCGGAATAAAGGCGCCGAGCAGAAATCGGCCGGAGGGAAGGAACACACCCGTGTCAGGTCCAGTCAGCATGCAACGCGACGGCGCGGTCGCCGTCATCGTCGTCGACAATCCGCCCGTCAACGCGCTCAAGCATGAAGTGCGCGCGGGGATACTCGAAAATTTCACCAAGGCCGCCGCGGACAATAGCATCGCAGCGATCGTGCTCACGGGCGCGGGCCGCACCTTCATGGCCGGCGCCGATATCACCGAATTCGGCAAGCCGATGAAGCCGCCCGGCCTTGCCGAGGTGATTGCCGCGATCGAAAAAATCCAGAAGCCGACGATCGCCGCCGTGCACGGCACGCCGCTCGGCGGCGGGTTAGAGGTGACGCTCGGCTGTCATTTCCGCGTCGCCGCACCCGGCACGCGGCTCGGACTTCCGGAAATCAAGCTCGGCATCATTCCGGGCGCCGGCGGAACGCAGCTTCTGCCGCGGCTCGTCGGCGTCGAAAAGGGTCTCTCGATGATTCTGAGCGGCGATCCGATCCCGGCGAAGGACGCGCTCGCGGTGGGCCTCATCGACGAAATCATCGAGGGCGACCTCGTCAAGGGCGCCGTCGCCTTCGCGAAGAAGGTGGTCGCCGAAAAGCGGCCGCTCCGGCACGTGCGCGATCTCGACGAGAAAATCGCGCCGTTCCGCGCAAGCCCCGACAAGTTCAACGAGGCGGCGGCGAACGTGTCGAAAAAATCGCGGGGGCTCGAGGCGCCGCTGGCGGCGATTGAAGCGGTGCGCGCCGCGGTCACGCTTTCGGTCGACGAAGGTCTGAAGCGCGAGCGCGAGCTGTTCGCGAAGCTCGTCGTCGGCGAGCAGTCGAAGGCGCAGCGCTATATCTTCTTCGCCGAACGCGAGGCGGCGAAAATCCCGGACATGCCGGCGGGCCTGAAGCCGCGCGAAGTGGCGCGCGCCGCCGTCATCGGCGCCGGCACCATGGGCGGCGGCATCTCCATGAGCTTCGCCAATGCCGGCATTCCGGTGACGGTCGTCGAGACCAACGAAGAAGCGCTCAAGCGCGGCTTCGAAACCATCAAGAAGAATTATCAGATCAGCGTGCAACGCGGCGCACTGAAGCAGGAGGAGGCCGACAAGCGCTTCTCGTTGCTCACGGGCACGACCTCGATGGACGCGGTGAAGGACGCCGACATCGTGATCGAGGCGGTGTTCGAGGAAATGGAAATCAAAAAGCAGGTATTCGGCGCGATCGATAAGCTGGCGAAGCCGAACGCGGTGCTGGCGAGCAACACGTCCTATCTCAATGTCGACCAGATCGCGCAGACGACGAAACGGCCGCGGGAAGTGCTCGGCACGCATTTCTTCAGCCCCGCCAACGTGATGAAATTGCTCGAAATCGTGCGCGGCAAGGAAACGGCGCCCGACGTGCTGGCGACCGCGATGGCGGTCGGCCGCAAGATCGGCAAGGTGCCGGTCGTCGTCGGCGTCTGCCATGGCTTCGTCGGCAACCGCATGCTGTCGCCGCGGCAGAACCAGGCGGAGCGGCTGCTGTTAGAGGGCGCGCTGCCGCGGGACATCGACGCCGCGGCCGTCGAATTCGGCTTCCCGATGGGGCCGTTCGCGATGAGCGATCTCGCCGGCATCGACGTCGGCTGGCGCATCCGCAAGGCGCTCGGCGCCCGCAACGAGATCGCCGACGCGCTCGCCGACATGGGGCGCTACGGCCAAAAAACCGGGCGCGGCTTCTATATCTACGAAAAAGGCTCGCGCTCGCCGATCCCCGATCCCGAGGTCGAGGAAATCATCGCGGCCGCCTCGAAGCGGCTCGGAATCGCGCGCCGCCAGATCGACAAGAAGGAGATCGTCGAGCGGCTCATCTTCCCGATGATCAACGAAGGCGCGAAGATTCTCGACGAGGGCATTGCGTACCGCGCGAGCGACATCGACGTGATCTGGGTCTACGGCTATGGCTGGCCGATTTGGCGCGGCGGGCCGATGTACTATGCCGATCATGTCGGCTTGACGTATGTGCGCGACCAGCTCGCGAAATACGCCAAGGCCACGGGCAACAATTCGCTCGAGCCGTCGCCGCTGTTGACGCGGCTCGCCGCCGAGAATGGAACCTTCGCGTCGTTCGGCGCGAAAAAATCAGCCGCTTGAAGGGAGTTCGCCATGCGTGATGCCGTCATCGTTTCCACCGCCCGCACGCCGATCGGCAGGGCCTATCGCGGCGCCTTCAACATGACCCACGGCGCCGAACTCGGCGGCCACGTGATCAAGCACGCGGTCGCGCGCGCCAAGATCGAGCCGGGCGAGGTCGAGGACGTGATCCTCGGCTGCGGCCTGCCGGAGCGGGCGACCGGCACCAACATCGCGCGCCAGGCGGCGATCCGCGCGGGCCTGCCGGTCACCACCGGCGGCATGACGGTCAACCGCTTCTGCTCCTCCGGGCTGCAGACGATCGCGATCGCGGCGCAACGGATCATGTCGGGCTAGGCAGAGGTGCTCGTCGCCGGCGGGCTTGAATCGATCAGCCTGGTGCAGGACGGGCGCGTTCCGCCCGTCCACGACAGATGGATCGTCGAGCATAAGCCCGCGATCTACATGAGCATGATCGAGACCGCCGATATCGTCGCCGAGCGCTATCAGGTGACGCGCGAATCGCAAGACCAGTTCGCGTTTGAAAGCCAGAAGCGCACGGCCGCGAGCCAGGCCACGGGGCGTTTCGACGCCGAGATCGTGCCGCTCAAGACCACGAAGAAGAACGTCAATAAAGACACGAAGGAAGAGACCTTCGAAGAGGTCGAATTGAAAAAGGACGAGGGCAACCGCGCCGACACCACGATCGAGGGCCTGCGGGCGCTGAAGCCCGTGCGCGAAGGCGCCTTCGTCACCGCCGGCAATGCGAGCCAGCTCTCCGACGGCGCTTCCGCCTGCGTCGTGATGGAGGCGAAGCTCGCCGAGAAAAAGGGCTTGAAACCGCTCGGCACCTTTCGCGGCTTCGCCGTCATGGGCTGCGAGCCGGATGAGATGGGCATCGGCCCCGTCTTCGCCGTGTCGAAGCTCCTGAAGAATCAAGGGCTCAAGATAAGCGACATCGATCTGTGGGAATTGAACGAGGCGTTCGCGAGCCAGGCGCTCTATTGCCGCGACCGGCTCGGCATCCCGCAAGAGCGGTTGAACGTCGATGGCGGCGCGATCTCGATCGGCCATCCCTACGGCATGAGCGGGGCGCGCATGACCGGCCATATTCTGATCGAGGGCGCCCGCCGCAAGGCCAAGCGCGGCGTCGTCACCATGTGCATCGGCGGCGGCATGGGTGCCGCCGGCGTTTTCGAAATCCACTGAGGCAACGCCATGGACCTTCGCTTCACCGACGAGGAAGTCGCCTTTCGCGACGAGGTGCGTAGCTTCTTCAAGAAGAATCTCCCCGAAAACATCCGCCGCAAGATGGTGGAGGGGAAAAAGATCGGCAAGGATGACATCGTCGCCTGGCAACGCATCCTCAACAAAAAAGGCTGGGCCGTTCCGCACTGGGCGAAGGAATGGGGCGGCACCGGCTGGAGCCCGGTGAAGCAGTACATCTTCCTCGACGAGATGCAGCAGGCGCCGGCGCCGGCACCGTTGCAATTCGGCGTGCAGATGGTCGGCCCCGTCATCATCGCCTTCGGCAACGAGACGCAGAAGAAGAAATTTCTCCCGCGCATCGCCAATATCGACGACTGGTGGTGCCAGGGATTCTCGGAGCCGGGCTCGGGTTCGGATCTCGCTTCGCTGAAGACCACGGCGAAACGCGCCGGCAACCATTACGTGGTGAACGGCCAGAAGACCTGGACGACGCTCGCGCAATACGCCGATTGGATTTTCTGCCTCGTGCGCACCAATCCGGAATCGAAAAAGCAGGAAGGCATTTCGTTCCTGCTGATCGACATGAAGACGCCCGGCATCACCGTGCGGCCGATCCAGACCATCGACGGCAGCCGCGAGGTGAACGAGGTCTTCTTCGACGACGTCAAGGTGCCGGTGGAAAACCTTATCGGCGAGGAGAACAAGGGCTGGGACTACGCCAAGTTCCTGCTCGGCAACGAGCGCTTCGGGATCGCGCGCGTCGGCCTTTCCAAGGAGCGCATCCGCCGCCTGAAGGAGCTCGCCTCGATCGAGCGCGTCGGCGACAGGCCGCTGATCGAGGACGAGCGTTTTCGCACCAAAATCGCCGCGGTCGAGATCGAGCTGAAGGCGCTGGAGATGACGCAGCTTCGCGTCGTCGCCGCTGCGAAAAACGGCAACAGCAACAAGCCCGATCCCGCCTCGTCGATTCTCAAGATCAAGGGCTCGGAAATTCAGCAGACGATCAGCGAACTATTGTTCGAGGTCGTCGGGCCCTACGGCCTGCCCTATCAGCCGGAGCAGATCGAGGACGACCGCGTCAACGAGCCGCCGATCGGGCCGGATTACGCAGCACCGCTGGCGCCGACCTTCTTCAACTGGCGCAAGATCTCGATCTATGGCGGCTCGAACGAAATTCAGAAGAACATCATCGCCAAGGCGATTCTGGGGCTTTAAACAAATGGACTTCGAGTTGAGTGAGGAGCAGCGCCTGCTGAAGCAGAGCGTCGAGCGGCTGCTTTTGGACCGCTACTCCTTCGAGCAGCGCACCGCCTACATGAAAGAGCAAGGCGGCTTCAGCCGCGCGCTGTGGAAGCAATACGCC
>JBGPVT010000109.1:0-6783 GCA_041491825.1 Xanthobacteraceae bacterium
GGCGCGGGCGAAGGCCTTGAGCGCCTCATTGTAGGCGCCGCCGTGATAATTGAAAAAGTGATGCCCGATGTGGATCGGCGCGCGATTGCCGGCATAATTCGCCTTGAAATAATCGATGTAGGTCTCCAGCATTTCGTCCCGATGTTGCGCGCGCGTCGCCGAATTGTCGAGGCCAAACGCCTGCACGATGAAAAAATTATAATCCATCGAAAGCGTGTGCCGCTTCGAACGGTGCAGCCTGAGATCCGCGAGATTGAACCGCCACAGGCCGTCTTTCTTTTCGGGCCACAGCGCGGCTTCGCTGGTGCTGCTGGTGTCGTAGCGGAAGCCGCGCTCGCGCAGGGCCGGATAAAGACCCGGGCTCGTCGACAAATAGGGCGCGCGAAAACCGATCACCGCGGATGCGGGAAAGGCAAGCTTCACGGACTCCGGAAGCCCATTATTGCGGCCGGCATTGTCGACCAGGTCGGCATAGCTCGCAAATTCCTTTTGCCAGTCGGCGGCGGACCAACCGCGGCCGTCGAAGTGGCCGACCGCATGCGAAGCGATTTCATGCCCGCGCCCATGCAAACCATTGATGAACGCAATGCGCTTTTCCACCTCCTCGGCGCTGCCGCCGAAATTGATGTTGGAGGCGCCCCGCCGCTGGTGCGGGCCTTCGTAGAGACTTCGCTTGTCGTTGGCGAGGTAGTTGATGCCGCTCACGAAAAAGGTGAAATGGATGCGGTCGCCGCCCTTGTTCAATTCGCCCGCGAAATCCGAAAGCTCCTGCCAGCGCTCAAGCTCGGTGCAGTTGTCGAAGGCAATCGCAATAAATTGCGGCGGACGGTCGATGGCATGGGCGGACGAGCCGAAAGCAGTCACGGCGAGAAAAGCAAAAATTGCTGCGGTGAATTTGTTCATGCCGCGAGGTTGAGCGTTTCGGCGACGGTCGAGTCCGTATTGAGCCGGTAGAGAATCGGCACGCCCGTCGCAAGCTCGCGCTTCAGGATGCCTTGCGGCGAGAGCCGCTCCAGCACCATGACAAGGGCGCGGAGCGAATTGCCGTGCGCGACCACGATGGTGCGCTCGCCGCGGAGGACGTGCGGCAGGATTTCCTGCACGAAATAAGGCAGCGCGCGCGCGACCGTGTCCCTCAGGCTTTCGCCGCCGGGCGGTGCGATGTCGTAGGAGCGGCGCCATTTCAGCACCTGCTCGTCGCCCCATTTCTTGCGCGCATCGTCCTTGTTGAGACCGACGAGATCGCCATAGTCGCGCTCGTTCAGGGCCTGATCCCGGAAGATCGGGATTTTGCTCTCACCCATCTCGGCGAAGATCAGATCGAGCGTTTTCTGCGCGCGCACGAGCGCGGAGGTGAAGGCAACGTCGAATTTGATCCCGCGCGCTTTCAGTTTCTCACCGGCCTGCTTGGCCTCCGCGACGCCCTGCGCGGTGAGATCGACGTCTTTCCAGCCGGTGAATAGATTTTTCAGATTCCATTCGCTCTGGCCATGCCGGACGAGGACGAGGAGACGTTCAGTCATGGTGCGAGCCGTCAGACATCGGAAAGGCCGAGCACGTCAAGCATGGAGTAGAGACCGGGCTTCTTGCCCTTGCCCCACTTGGCGGCGGCAAGCGCCCCGCGAGCGAAGATCATGCGGTCCTCCGCCCGGTGCACGAGTTCGATGCGCTCGGCGGGGCCGGCGAAGATCACGCTATGGTCGCCGACGACGCTGCCGCCGCGAAGCGCCGCAAAGCCGATATCGCCCGCCTTGCGGGCGCCGGTGTGGCCATCGCGGCCGCTTATCTTGTGCCTGTCGAGATCAGTGCCGCGGCCTTCGGCGGCGGCCCGGCCGAGCAGCAGCGCCGTGCCCGATGGCGCATCCACCTTCTTGTTGTGGTGCATTTCCAGAATTTCGATGTCGTAGTCGTCGCCCAAGGTCTTGGCGACGCGCTTCACCAGCGCCGCGAGCAAATTGACGCCGAGGCTCATATTGCCCGACTTGATGATGACCGTGTGACGTGCTGCGGCCTCGATCTTCTGCTCGTCGGCCGGAGACAAGCCCGTGGTGCCGATGACGTGCACGATCTTCTTTTCAGCGGCGGCGGCGGCGAAGCCGACGGAGGCTTCGGGATTCGAAAAATCGACGATCGCATCGCTCCGGGTGATCAGCGCCATCGGGTCGCCCGCGACCTGAACACCCATCGGTCGCACGCCGGCAAGCGTGCCCGCGTCCTCGCCGAGTTCCGGCGCGCCGACGCGCTCGACCGCACCCGCGAGCACGAGGCCCGGGCTTTCGCTGATCGCGCGGATGAGCGTGCGGCCCATGCGGCCCGCCGCACCCGTGATCAGAAGGCGCAAATCGGCCATATCCTTCTCCAGTTCCGTGCGGGATATAACGCGTGGGCTGCCGGCGGGAAAGCGAGGCCCGGCTTGGCTTACGACGGCTGCGGACCGTCATAGCCCTCGACAATGACGATATCACCTTGCGAGATCGGCGCGCGGATCGAAAGCGCGCGCTTGTATTCCGGCGAATGCCAGCAGTCGAGCGCCGCCTGGTAGCTGGGGAATTCGATCACAACGTTCCGCGCGCGGGTCGATCCTTCGGGATTTTCGAACTTGCCGGCGCGCACGAGGAAACGGGCGCCGTATTTCTTGAATGCGATCGCATTCGCGGCGACATAGCCCTTGTATTTTTCGGGATCGCTGACATCCACGTGCGCGACCCAGTAACCCTTCGGCATTCATTCCTCCCCGTTTGGCTTATTTCAGCGCGCGAGCGATTTCGGCAACAATCGCTTCGGCCGCCGCCTTGGGATCGCTGGCAGCCAAGACCGGCCGGCCGACAACGAGATGATCGGCGCCCGCCGCGATCGCATCCTTTGGCGTCACGATCCGTTTCTGATCGCCCGCCGGCCCGCCAGCCAGACGAATGCCGGGCGTCACCAGGAGCATCGATCCGATCTTCTTTCGCAAATCGGCGGCCTCGGCGGCCGAAGCGACGATGCCATCGATGCCGATGTCCCGCGCCTGCTCGGCGCGCTTTTGCACCAGATCCTTCAGCGGAAGCGAATAGCCCGCCTCCTTGAGGTCGGCGTCATCCCAGGAGGTGAGCACGGTGACGGCCAAAAGCTTCAGCGGGCTTTTGCCGCGGCCTTCGACGGCGGCGCGCATGGTCGGCGGGAACGCATGCACGGTGAGAAACGTGGCGCCGAGTTCGGCGGCACGTTCAGTCGCGCGCGCGACGGTGTTTCCGATGTCGTGAAGTTTCAGATCAAGAAAGACCTTCTTTCCGGAACGCGCAAGCGCTTGCGCGAACGGAATGCCGCCCGCCAAAGCAAGCTCGAAGCCGATCTTGTAGAAAGAAACCGCATCGCCGAGTTTTTCGACCATCGCTTCCGCCGCTCTCGCATCCGGCAGGTCGAGGGCGACGATCAGGCGGTCGCGGAGCGGGGTCGACACCGGCGATCTCAAAGCTCGGATTCGGCGAAGGCGATCAGCCGCCGGAGCGAGGCGCGGAGGAAATCCGCCATGCGGCCATCCTTCAGCCCGCCATGATCGTCGAAGGCTTGGGCGGCTTCGCTGACCGCGACCTGCTCGGGCAGCACGAGCGCCCCTAAGCCCAGCTCCAGCACCTGGCGAAGCGCGATCAGCGCGCGGTAGCCGCCGAGGCGGCCATTCGAGGTCGAGCCGATCGCGAAAAAGCGGCCCTTGAAGGGATCGGCGGACGGCTCCTTGGCGCGCGAAACCCAGTCGAGCGCGTTCTTCAGGAGCGGCGGCGTGGAGGCGTTATATTCGGGCGTCGCAATGAAGACCCCGCGATGGGCGAGCATCATGCGGCGGAGCTTGCGCGCCGTCTCCGGCGCCCCCTCGCGCGCTTCGAAATCGGCGTCATAGAGCGGCATCGGATAGTCGCCGAGCGAGATCAGGCTCGTCTCGGCATCGAGCAGCAAAAGCTCCTTGGCGACGAGGGCCGCTAACCGCGCGCTGAACGCGCCGGTTCGGATGGACCCCGCAAAAACCAGGATGCGCGGCTTCGCCATTGATTAAAGCGCGATCGCTTTAAGTTGAATCACCGCGAGCCCCTAACATTTTTGCCGGAGCATGATCTCTTCCGAAAACCGGTTTCCACTTTTCGGGATCATGCTCTAAGCGGCGCGATAGACCCAGACGCGAGCCGGCGGCAAATTCATCCAGATGCGCGGCGAGGCGGTGATCGTGTAGCGGCTGGGGCGCGGCGGAATCGGCGCTGCCATCGCGTAGGTGAACTGCACGAACGGAGCACCGTGACGAAGCAAGCGAAGGGCGGAAACGAGCGCGCGGAGCCGCACCGGCATCGGCCGCGTCATCAGGGGCAGGCTCGAAACCACAGCGGCGAGCGGTTTGTCGGCGGCTTCACCAAGCGTTTCGGCAAGCGCATAGCCGTCGCCTTCGATCACGGTCACGCCCGGGAAACGTTTGCGCAACAGCGTGCAGAATTCCCGGTTGAACTCAACGAGCACGAGCCGCTGCGGCGTGATCCCGCGGGCGAGGATCGCTTCCGTAACCGGCCCGGTGCCGGGGCCGATCTCGACGACCGGACCCGGCACGCTGGGATCGATTTCAGCGGCCATCGCCTTCGCCAGCGCCGGGCTCGACGGCGAGACGGCGCCCGTCTTGAGCGGGCTCTGCAACCACGACGAAATAAATCGCACCTCGTCGTCGAGGCGGAGCTTCGGCTTCTTGACGGCGAAAGAGCGGGACATGGATACCGGTGGGAAAAACGAATATCGGGCGATTATCGCACAGTTCTCGGCCCGCGCCAGCGTCAAACATGACGCAGCATGGGCTATTCGAAGAGTTCACGCATTTTGGCGAAAAAACCGCTCGATTCCGGATGCGTATCCTTCGAGCTTTCCTTTTCGAATTCCTTGAGCAAATCCTTCTGGCGCTTGGTCAGCTTCTGCGGCGTTTCGACCGTCACCTGCACGTACATGTCGCCCCGCGCTTTCGAGCGCAGCACCGGCATACCTTTGTTCGGCAGCCGCAAGCGTTTTCCGCTCTGCGTTCCTTCGGGAATTTTCACCCGCGTCCGGCCGCCGTCGATGGTCGGCACTTCGAACTCGCCGCCGAGCGAAGCGGTCGTCATCGCAATCGGCACGCGGCAAAAAAGATCGGCGCCCTCGCGCTGGAACATGGGGTGCGGAACGAGCGAGAGAAAAATATAAAGATCGCCTTGCGCGCCGCCGCGCAGGCCCGCCTCGCCTTCGCCCGCGAGCCGAATGCGCGTTCCGTCCTCGACGCCGGCGGGAATTTGCACTTCAAGCATGCGCTCCCGCGTCATGCGGCCGGCGCCGCTGCACGCCTTGCAAGGCTGCTCGATCACGGATCCGCGTCCCTGGCAGGCGGGACAGGTGCGTTCCAGCGTGAAGAAGCCTTGCGCGTGCCGGATGCGGCCGGTGCCGCCGCAGTTGCGGCAGGCCACGGGTTGCGTGCCCGCCTTGGCGCCAGTCCCGGAACAGGTTTCGCAGGTGACGCTCGTGGGCAGCCGCACCTGCGCCGTCTTGCCGGCGAAAGCTTCTTCCAGCGCGATTTCGAGATTGTAGCGAAGGTCGGCGCCGCGCTCGCGGCCGGACGCGCGGCCGCGGCGGCCGCCCATGCCGAAGAGGTCGTCGAAGATGTCATGGAAAGCGGACGCAAAGTCGGTGCCGAAGCCCGCACCTCCGCCTTGCTCGAAGGCCGCGTGACCGAAACGGTCGTAGGCGGCGCGGCGCTCGCCGTCCTTCAGGATGTCATAGGCTTCGTTGATTTCCTTGAAGCGATGCTCGCAATCCTGATCGCCCGGATTCTTGTCCGGATGCCATTGCATCGCGAGCTTGCGGAAGGAAGCCTTGATTTCTACTTCGCTCGCCGAGCGCGTAAGGCCGAGCACCTCGTAATAGTCCCGCTTCGCCATGACGCTTCCGCCCGCCGCGCTTGAAGCGCCCATTAAAAGGCCGCCTCCGGAGCGAGTCCGGAGGCAGCCGTCTTAACCCGTTCAGCCGATTCTCGCCCGATGCGGAGCATCAGGCAGACTTCTTCTTGTCGTCGTCGACTTCGGTGAATTCGGCGTCGACCACGTCTTCCTTCTTGCCTGCCTCGCCCGACGAGCCGCCGGCATCGCCGCCGGGCTGCCCGCCCTGCTGCTGCGCCGCGTACATGGCTTCGCCGAGCTTCATCGAGACCTGGGCGAGCGACTGGGCCTTCGCCTGGATGGCGCCGGCATCTTCGCCCTTCAGCGCTTCCTTGAGGTCGGAGAGCGCATTCTCGATCGCCGTGCGATCGCCGGCCGCGACCTTTTCGCCGTATTCCTTGAGCGACTTTTCGGTCTGATGCACGAGCGCCTCGGCCTGGTTCTTCGCCTCGACGAAAGCGCGGCGCTTTTTGTCGTCGGCCGCGTGCGCCTCGGCATCCTTGACCATGCGCTGGATGTCGGCCTCGGAAAGGCCGCCCGACGCCTGGATGCGGATCTGCTGCTCCTTGCCGGTACCCTTGTCCTTGGCCTGAACGTTGACGATGCCGTTGGCGTCGATGTCGAAGGTGACCTCGATCTGCGGCACGCCGCGCGGCGCCGGCGGAAGGCCGACGAGATCGAACTGGCCGAGGATCTTGTTGTCGGCCGCCATCTCGCGCTCGCCCTGGAAGACGCGGATCGTCACCGCATTCTGGCTGTCCTCGGCGGTCGAGAAGACCTGCGACTTCTTGGTGGGGATCGTGGTGTTGCGCTCGATCAGGCGCGTGAATACGCCGCCGAGCGTTTCGATGCCGAGCGAGAGCGGCGTCAC
>JBGPVT010000110.1:0-6732 GCA_041491825.1 Xanthobacteraceae bacterium
CGCCTTCCGCGTCGGCGTGCAGATCGCCGCCCCCTTCCTCGTCTTCGGGCTCCTGTTCAACGTCGGGCTCGGGGTGCTGGCGCGCTTGATGCCGCAACTGCAGGTCTTTTTCCTCGGCGTGCCCGCCTCGATCATGATCGGCTTCACGCTTCTCATGCTGCTCGTCGGCGCGCTGATGGGGATCTTCCTCGGCTACATCGGCGACGTTCTCGGCGAACTCGTGCCGCGGTGAAGGAGTAGGCCGTGGCCGAGTTCGAACACGACGCCGAACGCACGGAAGACCCGACCGCGAAACGGCTCGAGGAGGCGATCGAGCGCGGCGACGTCGCCAAGAGCAGCGAGGTCAACACGCTGTTCATGCTGGCGGGCTCGACGCTGGCGCTCTTCGCCTTCGGCGGCTTCGCCGCGACCCAACTGACGGAGGCGCTGCGCGCGGTGCTCGCCGGCGCCTATACGGTGGGCGAAGCGGACTTTTCCTATACGCGGCTGATCGAGACGGTGCTGGTCAAGACGCTGGTCGCGATCGCGCCCGCGCTCGCGGTGCTGGTCGCGGCGGCACTCGTCGGCAATTTCGTCCAGCACCGGTTTCTGTGGACCTTCCAGCCGCTGATGCCGCAGCTTTCGCGCATCTCGCCGATGGCGGGCGCCAAGCGCATGTTCTCGAAGCAGGCGGCGATCGGGCTCGCCAAGGGCTTCGCCAAGCTCGCCGTCGTGGGCGTGGTGATGTATCTGGTCGCCGCCCCCGAGTTCGACCGCGTGATGCTGTTCGCGGGCGGCGATCTCCTGCAAGCGATGTCGGCGGCGATGACGCTGGTGCTGCGGCTCCTCGTCGGCGTCTGCTCGGTGATGGTGCTCGTCGCGGCGCTGGACTGGCTGTGGACGTATCACACCTGGTACGAGCGCCACCGCATGTCGGTGCGCGAGATCCGCGAGGAGTTTAAGCAGACCGAGGGCGATCCGACCGTCAAGGCGAAGTTGCGGCAAATCCGCGTCGCGCGCATGCGCAAGCGCATGATGACGGAAGTGCCGAAGGCGACCGTGGTCATCGCCAACCCGACCCACTTCGCGGTCGCGCTCAAATACGAAAGCGGCATGAACGCGCCGGTCTGCGTCGCCAAGGGCATGGATCTGATCGCCCGGCGCATCCGGGAACTCGCGCGGGAGCACCGGGTGCCGGTGGTGGAAAACCCGCCGCTCGCCCGCGCGCTCCACCAAAGCATCGAGATCGACGAGGAAGTCCCGGCGGAGCACTATAAGGCGGTGGCCGAGGTCATCGGCTACGTGCTCCGCCTGCGGCGTTCGTTCCGGCCATAATTGCCGCGAGCGGCGGGAACGCGCTTGCGGAACGAAGGCGTTATCGGGCAAATCGACAGGGCGGGTGCCGCCAGGGGCGGCCTCGTCGAGGAGGTGTTCGCGATGGCCGCCGAAGACGCGCCCAACGCCCCGGTCGACCGCGGTCAGCCGACGGGCAGCATCGGCTTGGTGCTGCTGGTGGCGCTGGCGCTCGTTGGCACGGCCGTGTTCCTGCTGTTCGTCGGGCGGGGGCAGGCGGAGCCCTACATCATCGCGGTGCTGGCGACGCTCGCCGTGATCGGCGTCTTCGCGCTGTTCGCGGGCGCCGCCGGGATCTTGGAACTCGCCGGGCGCGCCACGGGGCGCAACGATCTCACCAAGGCGGTGATCGATACGTCCGGCGAGGGAATCTCGATCGTCGACGCCGCCGGCCGCGTGCTCTACGCCAACCGCTCCTATCTCGATCTCACCGCCGCCGAGGGGCCCGACGACGTGCGGCCGCTGGAGCGGCTGTTCACCAGCGACCCGGAAGTGTCGGAGGCGATCTACCGCCTGGTGCAGGCGACGCGCGAGGGCAACACCCACAGCGAGGAAATCCGCATCGCCGGCGAGCAGGGCGCCGCCGGCCGCTGGGTGCGGCTCCGCGTGCGGCCGCTCGCCAAAGGCGGAAAACTTTCCAAGCTCGCGATGTGGGGGATCGCCGAAATCACGCGCGAGCGCGAGCGGCAGGAAAACACCTTTCTCGAATTGCAGCACGCGATCGACTTTCTCGACCACGCGCCGGCGGGCTTCTTCTCGGTCGATCCCGCGGGCGGCATCGTCTACCTCAACGCCACGCTCGCGGGCTGGCTCGGCTACGATCTCGCCGAAATATCGCCGAGCGGGCTGAAGCTTTCCGATCTCGTCCCCGGCGCCGGCGCCGCGCTCCTGTCCAACCTCGCGCCGGTGCCGGGCGAGGTGAAGACGGAAACCCTCGACCTCGACCTCAAGCGCAAGAACGGCGATTTGCTGCCGGTGCGCCTCCACCACAAGGTGGCGTTTGCCGGCGACGGCACGCCCGGCGCCTCGCGCACGCTGGTGCTGAGCCGCGCGCGCGAGACCGCGAGCGATCCGTTGCGCGACGCCGAGGTGCGCTTCGCCCGCTTCTTCAACAACGCGCCGGTGGCGATCGCGACGATCGACGGCGAAGGCAAGATCGGCAACAGCAACGCGAGCTTCATGCATCTCTTCGGCGGCGCCGGCGAGGGCGAGAAGAATTCGATCTTCGCCGTGGTGGCGGAGAGCGAGCGCGGCCGCTTCGAGGCGGAGGTGCGCGCCGCCCTCGACGGCCGCCAGCAGACGCGGGAGGTCGAGGCGCCGCTCGCCGGAGAGGCGCCCCGCTCGGCGCGCTTCTACATCACGCCGGTGGAGAGCGCGGGCGCGGGCGAAGCCGCGATCGTGCACGCGATCGACACCACCGAGCAGCGGGCGCTGGAGGCGCAGTTCGCGCAGTCGCAGAAGATGCAGGCGGTCGGCCAGCTCGCCGGCGGGGTGGCGCACGATTTCAACAACGTGCTCACCGCCATCATCGGCTATTCGGATTTGCTGCTCGCCAACCACCGGCCGACCGATCCCTCGTTCCAGGACCTGATGCAGATCAAGCAGAACGCCAACCGCGCCGCCGGGCTCGTGCGGCAATTGCTCGCCTTCTCGCGCCGCCAGACGATGCGGCCGCAGGTGTTGCAGCTCGGCGACGTGCTGTCGGAACTCTCCATCGGCCTCTTGAAGCGCATCATCGGCGAGACGGTGACGCTCGACGTCAAGCACGGGCGCGATCTGTGGCCGGTGAAGGCCGACCTCAACCAGTTCGAACAGGCGATCGTCAATCTCGCCGTCAACGCCCGCGACGCGATGCCGAAGGGCGGGCGGCTCACCATCCGCACGCGGAACGTCGCGCGCGAGGAGTGCGCGGCCTTCGGCGAGAAATTGCTGGCGCCCGCCGACTACGTGCTGGTCGAAGTGGTCGACAACGGCGAGGGGATCGCGCCCGGCATCATCGACAAGATTTTCGAGCCGTTCTTCTCCACCAAGGACGTCGGCAAGGGCACGGGGCTCGGGCTTTCCACCGTCTACGGCATCGTCAAGCAGACGGGCGGCTACATCTTCGCCGATTCCAAGATCGGCGAGGGCACGACCTTCCGCATTTTCCTGCCGCGCCACATCCCGCTGCCGGCCGACGAAAAAGCGAAGGCGCCAGAGGCGGAGGTGGAAGCGCGCGGCGCCGATCTGACCGGCCGGGGCACCGTGCTTCTGGTCGAGGACGAGGAGGCGGTGCGGGCCTTCGCCGCGCGCGCGCTTGCCTCCCGCGGCTATTCGGTGGTGGAGGCGGCGACCGGCGTCGAGGCGCTCTCGGCGATCGAGCGGAACGGCGGCGAGGTCGATCTCGTCGTCTCCGACGTCGTGATGCCGGAGATGGACGGGCCGACGTTGCTCCGCGAATTGCGCCGCCGCCGGCCGGAGCTGAAGGTGATCTTCATTTCGGGCTACGCCGAGGAGGCGTTCAAAAAGAACCTGCCCGAGGGCGAGCGCTTTACCTTCTTGCCGAAGCCCTTCTCGCTCAAGGACCTCGTCGCCGCCGTCAAGGAAACGATGGCGAGTTGATCCGTCCATTCATTTTCGTCGTGTCATGCCCGCGCTTGCAGCCAAGTTTACGCAGGCTGCACAAGTTTGCCTGCGCGGGCATCTCGCTTAGGGGCGCACTGCCTTCCTAAGCGGGATTGCCGGGTCAAGCCCGGCAATGACGAAAAAGAAGCAACCGGGCATGACAAGTGAGTGACAGCCGCCATTCGCGCGGTGCCCGCGTGTCAAGCGCGAATATTGTACGCGCTTTTCTCCGTCTTGACCGGGCGGCGCGATTGGGGCCTATTTATTGGTGCGAGGATCTGGTTTTCGGCTGGCTTGACTTCCCGCTTCCCGAATTTGGGCTGCGCATCAAGAACCCCCAAAACTCGGATTGCTGCCCGGACGCACGATGAGCGCGCGGCCGGATCTGGATCAGAAGCGAGGAATGCAAGATGGCTTCAGGGACCGTGAAGTTCTTCAATACGCAGAAAGGCTTCGGCTTCATTTCGCCGAGCGACGGCGGCAAGGACGTGTTCGTCCACATTTCCGCCGTGCAACGCGCCGGCTTGACGACGCTGGTGGAGGGCCAGAATGTCACCTACGACCTTCTCACCGAGCGCGGCAAGACCGCGGCCGGCAACCTGAAGGTGGGTTGAAGAATTTCGCTAGGGCGGGGCTTCGGTCCCGGCGAAACGAATAGCCCCGGCGGGCGACCGCCGGGGTTTTTGTTTTGAGCGCGAGTGAAAAGAGGGCGGCCGGCCGAAAAGGATTCTTCCAGAATCGAGAGGCCACCCGCGGGGGCAGGGTGGCCTCGACTTGGAACCGCAGCTGGGGGTGGGGAGTAGCCCGCGGTCCGGGGGTCCGATGCATGCAAGCTACGAAACCGCCGCTCCGCCCACTGTGATTTTCGTCACAAAACGGACGATTGCCAAAAGCGGCGGCGATGACGGGCGAAATGGTCCCATTTGTCATGCCCGCGTCCTCGGGTCCGGCCTTTGGCCGGCCCAAGGATAAACTTGTCGCGGGCATCCACGTCTATTGCGTACAACGTCCGAAGGCGTGGATGGCCGGGCAGGCAAGCTTGCGCAGCCTGCCTAAAGTTGGCTGCGAGCCCGGCCATGACGGGCAAGGGTCTTGGGGAATGGGTCGGCTCGAAATACGCCCAGGGAATCAAGCGGTTCCCTAAACTGAATCCCGCATCTTGAGACTTTCGTCCTGTTATCGGAGCGAGCCTGGTGCTGCCGATCCCGCGCGCGCCTGCGGCATTCGACCGCCTCGCCTTTCCCGCCCGGCGGGTGAAAACTTTCCCGCCTCTGATCGATGAAAACCAGGAGGAAGTCGATGCGGAAACTCATGCTCATGCTCGCCGCCACGGCGGCGCTTCTGTTCGCGGGCGCGCTCTCGTGGAAGGCCGAGGCCGCGATTTCGGGCGGAGCCGGCCATCTCGCCATTACGGCGAAGGATTTCACCCCGATCATCAAAAGCGGCTGCGGCGGACCCGGTGAACACTGCCGCTGGGGCCGGCACTGGGTGTGCGGTCCCGCCGGGCGCTGCTGGTGCGCGCCTTGCTGATTTGAACGGAATCTCCCCCGCGATCGAGGCCGCCTCACGGGCGGCCTCTTTTTTCGAGCGCACAGTTAAGCCCGCGCAGGCTTGGCTGCGTGCGGGGCTTTTGTTGACGCCGCCTCAATTCGAGACTTTCTTCTTTTCAATCGCCTTGCGGCATCCTGCGGAGGATGGCTCCGCCTAGCAGCCGGTGTCGAATGGGGGCATATTGGCGGGAATGAGCAAATCTTCTCGGGTCATCTTCAAAATGCAGCGGATCGCCGAGGGCGACTGGCAAATTCTAGCTCACTGCCCGGAGGCTGAAATTCAATACATTAAAGGCTTCAAGAGCAAAGCCGAGATCGATGAATGGCTGGCGGGAAGCCGCCGCATCGATTGGCTGAGATCGCAGGGCTACGCGAAATGATCATTGCGATCCGTCACAATGAAACTGCCCCACGACCCTCTTGTAGGCGGGATTATAACCTTGACAAAGCAGGATACAAAGCCTAGTATCCCTTAGCTTTTCGAGGAAACGGCCATGCCCCAAATGAACAGGCGTTTTAAGGACGGCGACGTTGGGCCCGGTATTCGCTGCAAGGGCTGCGGTATGGGGATCGCGATTGCCCAAGATTTAGCGACGGTCCCCGAGACATTTCGGGCGACCTGCCCCAAATGCAAACACGTCGATGAATACCAGAAATCCGAAGTTCGAAACTACGTGGCACATAAAAAACAGTAACCGAGAAAGCCTTCGAGGAAACAGCCATGACAGATGCCATTTTCGACAAGTTCAAACTCCGCGATGTTGCTAAAGCCGTAGCCGCATCAAACCGCATACTCATCGAGATGTTGGTCGCCATTGGCGCGGACCCAGACACGATAAAGCGCGCCTACAAAAAGAAATCGCAAGAAATGATAACGCAGCAATTCGACGACGGAGCTGGCCAGCTATTGATGCTTCTCGGCGGAGTTGTTCAGCGGTGATTGGCGATTGAACGAGCAAATCAGCCAAAATCATTTCATCTTCGGAAAGAACCATGACATCCAACCTCCAAAACCCGATTTTTCAAGACGAATCAAAGGCCCGCGAGTGGCTAGAGGTTCGCGTTTGGCCGAACGGGCCGACCTGCCCTCATTGCGGCAACGCGGACGGCACCAAGATCACCGCCTTGAAGGGGAAGGCCCATCGTGCGGGCCTGTATCAGTGCGCCGAGTGCCGCGAGCAGTTCACGGTCACAGTGAAAACCGTATTCGAGCGTTCAAAAATTCCACTCACCAAGTGGCTGGCCG
>JBGPVT010000111.1:0-6708 GCA_041491825.1 Xanthobacteraceae bacterium
GGTACGAAGACGTCTCCGGCTTCGGCGCGTTGCAGTCGCGCCTGGGCCCTTTCAAGATCGAATTTTCCTACAAGCAGGGCGGACACGGCTTCACGATCCGCATGAGCGCGAACGAGTTTCGCGACGCTTCCGGCAAGGTCCGTCTCGCGCTGATCCGGATGCAGGATGGGATCGCGCTTGAGGCCGACGGCAATCTTATGCTGGCCGAAGCGCGGCCGCGCTTCGAGGGCAAGGCCGGGTTGACGCGCCGCGCCGACGGCGCATTGCCGTGGAAGCTCTCCGCCGACGCGCACGCCGATTTGCAATCGGTCACGCTCGACGAGTTCCAGCTTGCGCTCGGCGACGAGAACGCGATCGAGCTCTCAGGCACGGCGCGGCTCGATCCGCCGGCGGGAAAATTCGAGGCTTCGCTCGCGGCGAAAAGCATCGATCTCGATCGCCTCAATGGTAACGGCGCGAAGCAGGATTTGATTTCCGCGATCGCGCCGTTGCGAGAGGCGATGGCGCAGCTCGCAGCACTTCCCCTCTCCGGCCGGATCGGGATCAGCGTCGACAATCTAGTCGCCGCCGGCGCCGTGGTCCGCGATCTCAAGGGCGAGCTTGCCTTGCGCGAGGGGCTGCTCGCGCCGCAGCGCTTCGAGGCGCGCTTGCCGGGCCTTGCCACGATCAGCTTCGCCGCGCGCACGCAAGAAGGCGGCGAGGTTAGCGGCGCGCTGAAACTCGCCGCCGAACAACCGGCGGTGCTTTCGCGCTGGCTCGGCCTTGACCGGCTCGGCGTTGCTTTCGATGACGGCGCTTCGCTACGCCTCGATGGCGATATGCGGGCCTCGAAGAAGAGGATCGCGATCGAGCCGTTCACGCTCGCCTACGCCGACGCTAAATTGAGCGGCAGCGCCGCTTACAACGCGGAAGAACCGGGTAAGGCCGCGCGGTTTGAAGCGAAGCTCGCCGCCGACAAACCCGATCTCGCGCTATTGGCGGGGCTTCTGCCGCGCGCCGCCGATGTGGCCGGCTTCGATATCGCCGCCTCGCTCGACGCCCGCTTGCCGAAGCTTCTCGGGAGCACCGCGCGCCGCTTCGACGTCGTGCTGTCGCTCGCGGCGGGCGCGCTTTCCATCGAGCGAATGTCGCTGGAGGACTTCGAGGGGCTCACACTTCGCGCCCATGGACGGCTCGCCTCGTGGCGCGATCGCCCCAACGGGCGTGTCGATATCGAAACCGAAGCAACAAAGACGGAAGGCCTCGTCTCGCTCGTTCGAGCCATGAGCGGAACGAACGAGGCGGCGGCACTCGCCAAACGAATCGCCGGCGCCGCGATTCCGCTGCAGCTGAAGGGCGCGGTGACCGGCGATGGCACCAGCACCGAGGTTGCCATCGAACTCAGCGGGCGGGCGCGCGACACAGAAGCCGCGATTGCGGCGCGCCTCGATCCGCGCTCGGCCTTGCTCGGCGAAGCGCGGATCGTCGCCGAGGCGAAAGACGCGGCAGGGCTCGTGGCGCTGCTCGGGCTTCCGTCGCCCGAGCCGCACGCCGGCCAGGGCCGTCTTGAGGCCACGATCGGACGCCCGAAGGAAGGGATTTTTCCGCTCAAGGCGAGCCTCGCTTTCCCCGGCATTAATCTCGCGGGCGAGGGCGATGTGCGCGCCGGCGCCGAGGGGCGCGTCACGCCGCGCATCGATTTGCGGCTGGAGGCAACCGACCTGCGGGCGCTCTCGCTGGTGGCGGCGCGCGCAACCAATTCCGTCGTTCCCGCCAGCGGCACGGCGCGGTTCGTGCGGGCGGACGATGCGCTCGTGCTCGAAGATATCGCGCTCGGCGTCAGCGACACCCGCGTGCGCGGGCGCCTTTCGCTCAAGGGAGTGGAGCGGCCTTTGTTGAGCGGGAAGCTTTCGCTCGATCGCGCCGAACTTCCTGTTTTGCTCGCGCTTGCGCTCGGCCGCGCCGGCGAAAGTCAGGCATCTCCCTGGTCCGATCGGCCGCTCGGACCTGCCGCGCTTGAGAATGCAAGCGGAGCGATCGAGATCGAAAGCGCCACCCTTGGTCTTACAGGCCCACTCGTCGCGAACGGCGCGCGCCTGAAGCTGCGGTTTTCAAACAACGAGGCCGCGATCGAGGAATTTTCCGGCGAGCTTGCGGGCGGAAAATTCTCCGGGCAGGCGCGGATCGTGCGCACAAACCCGCTGGTCGTCGACGGGGCTTTTTCACTCGCCGCGGGCGATATCGCGCGGCTCGTGCCGCGCGCGGGCGCGCGCGGACGCGTGAACCTCGCCCTGCAATTCAGCGCGCAGGGCAATACGCCGGCCATGATCGCCGCGAATGTCGCGGGACAAGGAAGCCTCGCGTTCGAAGGGCTTGAGATCGACAAGCTCGATCCCGAGGCGCTGACAAAAGTCGCTCCCGCCGCCAACGCGCCGCCGCTCACCGAAGCGGAAGCCGCGGGCCTGCTCGCCTTTGGCCTGCAGCGAGGGCCGTTGCGTATCGCGAAGCTGGAAACGCCGATTGTCGTGGCTTCGGGCCTCGCGCGTACGGGCAGGACGCGCACGGCCGTGGGCCCGGTCCAAGTCACATCGGAGGCGAGCTTGGATCTCGCCAAGCTCGATCTCGATGCCGCGATCGGCCTTGCGCTGATTGCTTCCGAGCGGAGCGCGGCGCGCCCCGAAGCGACGATTCGCTGGCGGGGGCCGCTCGCTGAGCCCAAGCGCGGCATCGACGCGAGCGCGCTCGTGACCGCACTTTCCTCGCAGGCGATGGATTCCGAGATGCGAATACTGCAAGGGCGGCCCGCTTCTCCGCCGCCCGCGGCCGGGCCGGCAGCGACCGTGCCTTCGGCGACCGTACCGCTGCCGCGGCGGCGTCCGGCCGAAATTCCGCCGCCGGCCGCCGCCGAGCTTCCGCCGCTGCCGCCGCCGGTCGAGATCGGCCCGGCGCCCGGCAATTCGCGCCCGCGGCCCAATCCTTCCTTGCAATAATCAGCGCGCGCTTTTGCGCTCGAGCGTCACGAAGGAATACGGATACTGATCCTTCGCGCCCTGCAGCGGACCCTTGCGCGCGACTTCCCGCCATTCGCCGCGATCGAAGGGCGGAAAGCGGGTGTCGCCCTCGGGCGAGGCATGGACCTCGGTGTAATACATCCGCTCCGCGCGCGGCATAATTTCGGAAAATAAAGCCGCGCCGCCGATAACGGAGATCTCGCCGGCGCCGAGCCGCTCCGCCTCTTCGTAGGCGAGCGCCAGCGCCGCCTCCAGGGTGGTGACGACCTTGGCGTCACCGAGGCGGTAGAGCGGATTGCGCGAGAGCACGATGTTCGGACGGTTGGGCAGCGCTTGCCCGAGCGATTCGTAGGTCGTGCGTCCCATCACCACCGGCTTGTCGACCGTTTTTTCCTTGAATTGCTTGAGATCGCCGGGAAGACTCCAGGGCAGATCGCCGTTCTTGCCCATCACCCCGTTTTCGGCGACGGCCACGACAAGCGTGATCTTGGGGGCCGCACTCACTTCTTGCGGAACTTGTCGAGGCTCACGACCTCGGCGCCGGCCGGTTTGTCGGCAGCGGGCTTCGCCGGTTTTTCGACCGCTGGCACTTCAGTGGGCGCGGATGCCGGTTTCTTCTTCGCGCGCGTGGAAGGAACCGAAGTTGCCGGCCGCTCCTCCGGCTCGGAGGCGGCACCCCGCGGGGTCGGGCGCGAGGATTGACGTTCGCCGGCGCCGATCTCGGCGGTCTTGCCGGCTTCCGATTCGTTCGCGGCCTCGGCGGGGGCGGCTTGCGCCTCGGTGATGGTTTCGAATTGCAAACCGAATTGCACCGATGGGTCGAAAAAGCCCTTGATCGCCTCGAAGGGAATGACAAGCCGCTCCGGAATCCCATTGAACGAAAGCCCGACCTCGAATCCCTTGTCGCCGACGATGAGATCCCAGAACTGATGTTGCAAGACGATCGTCATCTCCTCGGGATATTTCGCGCGTACGCGCTCGGATATCTTCACCCCCGGCGCGCGGGTATCGAAGGCGACGAAGAAATGATGATCGCCGGGCAGGCCGTGCTTGGCGGCGTCGGTCAAAACCTTTTTGACGACGCTGCGCAACGCGTCCTGGGCCAGGAGATCGTAGCGGATGAGATCAGGCATTTGCGCCAGTGAAGCCGATTCCGCCGGATGAACCAAGAGCGAAAAGAAAGTGGGGGCTTCTGTTGCCAGGTGCCCCCGGACCCCGCCTGAAGGTGCTAACCCCCAGGGCTTAGATTCGGTCTTTCAAACCGCTTACGCGGCCTGAGCAACCGGAGCATAGTTGTCGTTTGCAACTATGTATGGCCCGATAACGACGGAGCCATCCCGGGCGAAAGCCAACGTCTTTTACACCCTCGTCGATCCTGTTTCGCCCCCGCCGAAGCCCGCCTTCGGTCGCGGATTTTGGTGGAGGCGCCGGGTACTGCCCCCGGGTCCGAAAGGTTTATTGCGACGAGCGTTTATCGCCATAGCCGGCTTGCGCCGGCACCTTCAATATATGCAATTGCAGGCGGCGAAAAAAGGGCCGCCTCGTTAAGGGTGATTCCATCCACAAGCACGCCAAAACTTCGCATTTCGGGAATGCCGGCGTCGCCGGCGCATTCGCGCTTTTGGCGCTTTTGGCGCCCGTATCGTTTGCGCGCGCGCAAACGACGGCGCCGCTCGTGCCCGCGGTTTCCGGCCCCGCGTTGCGTCAGCCGGTGGCCGCGAAAGACGGCATGGTCGCTGCCGAGGAAGCCCGCGCGGCCCGAATCGGCGTCGATATTCTGCAGCGCGGCGGCAACGCGGTCGATGCCGCGGTCGCGGTCGGCTTCGCGCTCGCCGTCACGCTGCCGACCGCGGGCAATCTCGGCGGCGGCGGCTTCATGCTGGTGCGGCTCGCGCCGGAGAATAAGATCGTCGCCATCGATTACCGCGAAACCGCGCCGGCGGCGGTGAAGGCCGACATTTTCCTCGATTGGCTCGGGGAGGCCGACCCGAAAAAATCGCGCGAGGAGGGGCTCGCGGTCGGCGTGCCGGGCACGGTGTCGGGGCTCGCGCTCGCGCACAAAAAATACGGCTCCGGCAAGTTCACGCTGGCCGAATTGATCGCGCCCGCGATCAAGCTCGCGCGCGAGGGGATCTTCGTCGATGCGGAGCTTGCGGACTCGCTCGCCAAGGCGCAGCCGCTGCTCGCGCGCTGGCCTTCGACGGCGGCGATCTTCCTGCACGCGGACGGCTCCACGCCGCGCGAGGGCGAACTCCTCGTGCAGCGCGATCTTGCCGACACGCTGGAAGAAATCGCACGCGACGGGCCGCAGGCGTTCTATGGCGGAAGGATCGCGGAACAGATCGCCGCGAGCGTGCAGGCGGCGAACGGCGTCATGACGCGCGAGGACATCGCGCGCTATCAGGCGATCGAGCGCGCGCCCGTTGCCGGCAATTATCGCGGCTACGACATTTTCTCGATGCCGCCGCCGTCGGCGGGCGGCGTTCATCTCATCCAAATCCTGAACATTCTCGAAGGCTACGACCTTTCCGTTCTCGGCCCCGCCTCGATCCAGGGCGCGCATCTCATGGTCGAGGCGATGAAAATCGCTTATGCCGACCGCGCGCGATTTCTCGGCGATCCGGAATTCGTGCGGGTGCCGGTCGCGGGCCTGTTGTCGACGGCTTACGCCGCCGAATTGCGCAAGCTTATCCAACCCGAACGCGCGCTTCGCGCCGGCGAACTTACCGGAAACAATCCCCTGCCGTTTGAAGGCGATCACACCACGCACTATTCGATCGTCGATCGCGACGGCAACGCGGTCGCCAATACCTACACGCTGAACCTGCGCTACGGCACCGGCCTCGTCGCCGCGGGCACGGGGGTTCTGCTCAATAACGAGCTCGACGATTTCGCGGCAAAACCCGGCGCGCCGAACGCCTTCGGCCTCGTCGGCGGCAGCGCCAACGCGCCGGCCCCGGGGAAAAAACCGCTGTCGTCGATGGCGCCGACCATCGTGTTGAAGAACGGCAAGCTTTTTCTCGTCACCGGCTCGCCGGGCGGGAGCCGCATCATCACGACGCTCGTGAACGTGCTCGTGAACGTAATCGACTACCGGATGAACCTCGCGGAGGCGATTGCAGCACCCCGCATCCACCATCAATGGCTGCCCGATGAAGTGCGGGTCGAGCCGGGAGTCCGGACCGATATCGTGTCGGTGTTGCAATCGCGCGGCAATCGCGTGGCGCGCGGCGAACCGTGGGGTTCGGCGAATTCGATCATGGTGACGAAGGACGGGCTTCTCGGCGCCGCCGATCCGCGATCGCGCAGCGCGCTGGCGGCGGGATTCTAGCGGCGGTCAGCGCCCGCTGCTCTCGCTCCAGTTCAGGATCAGCGGAGCTTCGAAAAAAGATTCAAGCGAGGTTGACGGCTCGGCTCGCGCGGTCAAGCGGCCGCGGTTTCTCCGGCGGGAAGCCCGGGCGCCAGGTAAGTTTCGGTGTTGGCGCGGCCGTCGAGCCAGTCCTCGCTTTCGGCGAGCGCCGCATAGGAGCGCGCGAGCCGTTTCTGCAGCTCGCGGAACTCGGGTTCCTCGGAAGCAAGCTCCGCCTGCCGTTCGCATTCGGCGGACATCGCGCGGAATCGTTCGGCTTTCGATCGAGACATCGCGCTCTCCCCTTTTTCCTCGAGCGTTTCGTTATTTTTGGATCTAGCGCCCGCCGATAACAGACGTATGACGGCA
>JBGPVT010000112.1:0-6618 GCA_041491825.1 Xanthobacteraceae bacterium
GCTCCGGGATCGAAAGCAGCTCGATGTAAAATCGCGGCAATTGCACCAGCCGGTTCTTTGTACCCAACGGATGCACGTTCTCGGCGCCGACCTGGAAGCCGAGCCGCTCATAGACGGCGGCCGCGGCCGCAAGGTCGCGCACCACATGGACGACGTGATCGAGGCCGCGGCTCATCGAATTTCGACTGCACTTCTTGCATACATCATCATTTTTGCTTTCTGTCATGGCCGGGCTTGTCCCGGCCATCCACGTCTATGAAATCAAGGAAGGCGTGGATGCCCGGCACAAGGCCGGGCATGACAAATGAATTGCGCCATCGCTTTACACGCCGCGGACGGATTTGTCCTGTAGGCACGAAGGGGGCGAATTGCTAGCCTCGCGAATAACGCAGGGGGAAATTTCGATGAACGTCCGCATCTCGCTCAGCGTGCTGGTGATCGTGGCGGCGCTGATCTTTTTCTTCTTCTACACCGAGACCGGCCGGCTGTTGCTCGCCGCCATGGGCTTTACGAAGTAGCGACCGTAGGCCGGCAAGATTACACCAGCCGGCTCCGCTCCACGGCAGCCCCCACGAACGAGGCGAACAAGGGATGCGGCTCGAACGGCCGTGATTTCAATTCGGGATGGTACTGCACGCCGATGAACCACGGATGCGCGGGATATTCGATGATCTCCGGCAACAGCCCGTCCGGCGACATGCCGGAGAAGCGCATGCCCTTGTCCTCGAGCCGCGATTGATAGGCGGTATTCACCTCGTAGCGGTGGCGGTGGCGCTCGGAGATGTCGGTGGTCCCGTAGATCGCCGACACATGGCTTCCCTTCCCGAGCTTCGCGGGATAGGCGCCGAGCCGCATGCTGCCGCCTAGATTGCCGCCCATCTGGCGGCGCTGCAGTTCGTTTCCCTTCATCCATTCGGTGAGAAGCCCGACCACCGGCTCACTCGTGGGCCCGAATTCGGTCGAGTTCGCCTCCCCGATCCCGGCGAGATTGCGCGCCGCCTCGATCACCGCCATCTGCATGCCGAAGCAGATGCCGAAATAGGGCACCCGCCGCTCGCGCGCGAAGCGCGCCGCGCGGATTTTGCCTTCGGTGCCGCGCTGGCCGAAGCCGCCCGGCACCAGGATGCCGTTGACGTGTTCGAGGAAGGGTGCCGGGTCCTCGCGCTCGAAGATTTCGGACTCGATCCAGTCAAGCTTGACCTTCACGCGGTTGGCGATGCCGCCATGGGTCAGCGCCTCGATCAGCGACTTATAGGCGTCCTTGAGGCCGGTATATTTGCCGACGATCGCGATGGTGACGTCGCCCTCGGGATTGTGCATGCGCTCTTCGATTTTCGTCCAGCGCGAAAGATCAGGCGGCCTTGCGCTCTCGATGCCGAAGGCGGCCAGCACCTCGCGATCAAGCCCGGCGCCATGATAGGCGGTCGGCACCGCGTAGATGTTGTCGACGTCGCGCGCCTCGATCACGGCGCTTTCGCGCACGTTGCAGAAGAGGCCGAGCTTCCGCCGTTCCTCGCGCGGAATTTCGCGGTCGGCGCGGCAAAGGAGAATATCGGGTTGAATGCCGATCGAGCGCAGCTCGCTCACCGAGTGCTGCGTCGGTTTCGTCTTCAACTCCCCCGCCGAGGCGATGTAGGGGAGCAACGTCACGTGGATGTAGGCCGCGTGTTTTTCCGGCAATTCGTTGCGGAGCTGGCGGATCGCCTCCAGGAACGGCAGGCTTTCGATGTCGCCGACCGTGCCGCCGATCTCGCACAGCACGAAGTCGAAGCCGTCATTACCCTCGAGGATGAATTCCTTGATCGCGTTGGTGACGTGCGGGATCACCTGGATGGTGGCGCCGAGATAGTCCCCGCGCCGTTCCTTCGCGAGTATCTCCTGATAGATGCGGCCGGTGGTGATGTTGTCCTGGCGCGTGCAGGGCCGGCCGGTGAAGCGCTCGTAATGGCCGAGGTCGAGGTCGGTTTCGGCGCCGTCGTCGGTGACGAACACCTCGCCGTGCTGGTAGGGCGACATGGTGCCGGGGTCGACGTTCAGATACGGGTCCAGCTTGCGCAGCCGCACCGAAAACCCGCGCGCCTGCAGGAGCGCGCCGAGGGCGGCGGATGCGAGACCCTTGCCGAGAGAGGAAACCACGCCGCCGGTAATGAAAATATACCGCGCCATGGGACCTAAGCCTTAGCCCTTTGCGCCCGCTTTGGCGAGGGCGTTTCCGCGTTTGCCTGCCCTGCATCCGGCGTGCGCGGCATTTCCTTGCCCGGCGTGTCGCCGGCATCCAGCCGATAGCGGATATAGTCGGCGGCACCCCGGAACTCGCGCTCGATCCGCGCCAAAACCTGCGGCGGCGGCGGACCGCCGGTGTGGCTCGAAGCGAGCCACAATTTCCACGCCTCGTTGATGCCGTCGATGATGAGGCTGCCGTAATAGGCGCCGCGGCCGCGCTCGTAGCCGAGCACGGTTTCGTCGGCCTCGGCACTCCCCGCCTTGCGGCCGTGATGGTGGAAGACCTTGACCAAGGGCGTGAACACGCCGGTGAAGCCCGCGAGCGAGGCGCGCGTGCCGAACTCGATGTCCTCGCACGGGAACGGCGTGCCGGAGCCCATGTCCTCGCGGAATTTTCCCGCCTTCTCGAACACTTCGCGGAGAAAAAAGATGTTCGCGCCCTGAAAGGTGCCGGTGGGAAGCACGGTCTGGGGCTTGATGGTGACGAGCTGCGAAATGGTGGCGTTGGCGATCCGCCAATCGTCCTCCTCGTCGAACAGGAGGATCTGCCCCATGCCGTAATGGTGTTCGCGCGGCTCCGTAAATTGCAGCCGCAGCGCCGTGTAATAATTGTCGTCGAGATAGCAGTCGTCGTCGGTGAAGGCGATGAGATCGCCGCGGGTCGCATCGATGCCGGCGTTGCGCGCGCGCCCCAGGCCCTTGCCGGCGCGAACGATCCTTGTCCTGCGGTATTTGTCGGCGAAGTCGGCCATCACCTTCGGGGTCTCGTCGGTGGATTCGCCGTCGACGAGCACGAGCTCGATCTGGTGCGCGTTCATCAGCCCCGTGTTGAACTTCGCCAGCGTCACGGAAAGCTGTTCCGCGCGGTTTCGCGTGCAGATGATGTGGGAGATTTTCATGAGCCCATGCCGCCGTTTCTCAGCAAATAGTCCGCGCCATGGGATTCAACCTCTAGACCTTCGCGGCTGATTCGACGAGGGGCTTTTCGCCCCGCTATCCACAAAACCGAAGGGCCGGGGGAGATCCCGGCCCTTTCGCCTTTTCCTCTCATTTCGACTGCGGAACCTGCGGCCCCGAAGGGGGTTGCGGCTGCTGCTGGATGGGCAGGCCGCCGCCGGGGGTCGCGGGCGCTATCGGTATCGTGGAGGTGGAAGGCTTGAAAATCGAGCCCTGCTGGCTGCCCAAGCCGGCCAGGATCGACAGCACGAGGCTCGTGAGGAAGAAGGCCCCCGCGAGGATGGCCGTGGTGCGGGTCAGCACGTTGGCGGAGCCCCGGCTGGTGAGAAAGCCGCCGCCGCCGCCAATGCCGAGCGCGCCACCCTCGGATTTCTGCAATAGCACCACGCCGATCAAGGCGAGCACGACCAAAAGATGAATGACGATAATGACGGTTTGCATGGCTTTCTCGCGGGATGGCGGTGCTTACACGATCGCGCCCCCGCTTGCCACCCAACTTGGGAGCGAAGATCGCGCGCCACAAGCCGGACCAAAACCCGACTCTGCGACAATTCCTTGACGGCTTTGCTTGATTCAATTTCTCAACGAGGTGATTCAATATCGCTGCGACTCAGAGTAAAGATATGAAATAATTGAAGTATTTCATTCCTTGCCATCATACCGCCCCTCGCGCAATGGCGAGAAAATCGTCGGCCTTCAGGCTCGCCCCTCCCACCAGCGCCCCATCCACGTCGTTCGCCTTCAGGAGCAAGGCCGCATTGTCGGGCTTGACCGAGCCGCCATAGAGAATGCGCACGGCGGAGCCTGTTGCCGCGCCGAAACGGGCCGAAATCGCGCCGCGGATCAGGCCATGCACCTCCGCCACGTCGCCGGGCGACGGCGTCAACCCGCTTCCGATCGCCCATACCGGCTCATAGGCGATCACCAGCCCCTCCGCCCCCGCCCCGTCCGGCACCGAGCTCTGCAGCTGGCGCGAGACCACGTCGAGCGTTTGCTTCGCTTCCCGCTCGGCGCGCGTTTCCCCCACGCAGACGATGGCGACGAGGCCGGCGCGGAAGGCGGCCTCCGCCTTCGCCCGCACCAAAGCGTCGTCCTCGCCATGCTCGGCGCGTCGCTCGGAATGGCCGACGATCACGGCTTTCGCCCCCGCATCGGCGAGCATTTCCACCGAAATGTCGCCGGTATGGGCACCTGAGGCCTTTGGATGGCAATCCTGCGCGCCGATCATCACCTTTGTGCCCTTGGCGGTCGCGGCGAACTCCTCGATCAGGGTGAAGGGGGGGCAGATCAGAAGGTCGATTTTATTCGAAAGTTCAGGGCCAAAGCCTTGAATGATGCGGTCGAGCTCCGCCACCGAGGTGGATAGCCCGTTCATCTTCCAATTGCCCGCGATCAGGGCCCGCCGTACGGCCATTTCCCGCCCCCAATTTGGCCTCGAACGCGGGTAGCAGACCGCTGAAAGCCGCGCAAACGGCTGCCTGGCCGCATTTGCCGGAAGGGGGCGCGCTCCCTATGATCCGCGCCCTTTCCGGAAAATACCGGCTTCGAGACGACAGAACTACGGGAAACGACGCATGCTGTATATTTTTCGCCAGGGGATCGGAAGTTGGTTCGTCAAGGGCTTCATGGGCCTGCTGATCTTCGCTTTTTTGATCTGGGGCATCGCCGACGTGTTTCGCAACTTCGGCACCAGCACGCTCGCGAGCGTCGGCAAGACGCAAATTTCGGTCGAGGGTTTCCGCCGCATCTTCACCGAGCGGCTGCAGCAGTTGAGCCGGCAAGCCGGCCGCCCGATCACGCCGGCGCAGGCGCAGATCCTCGGCCTCGACCGGCAAATCCTTGGCGAACTCCTGAGCGAAGGCGCGCTCGACCAAGAAGCGCGCGGCCTCTACCTCGGCATCTCCGACGACGTGCTCACGCGCCGCATCATCGAGGATCCCGCCTTCCGCGGCCCGATAGGCAGCTTCAATCACGAGTATTTCGTGCAGATCCTGCGCGCCAACGGCTACACCGAGGCGCAATATGTGGATACGCAACGCCGCCTGATGTTGCGCCAGCAGATGGCGCGCGCCTTCGCCGGCAACACCGCCATTCCGAAGGTTCTCGGCGAGGCGGTTCAACGCTACGAAAACGAAGAGCGGGCGATCGAATTCGTCAGGCTCGGCAAGGACCAGGCGGGCCAAATCCCGGCCCCCACGCCCGACCAGCTCAAAACCTATTATGAGGAGCACAAGGCCGCGTTCCGCGCGCCCGAATACCGCAAGATCGTTCTGATCGCGCTCACCCCCGAAACGCTGATCCCCACGATCGAGGTTTCGGACGAAGACATTCGCAAGGCCTACGAAAACCAAATCGATCGCTTTCGCAAGCCCGAACGCCGCGAGATCGATCAGATCGCCTTCCCGAACGTCGAGGAAGCGAACGCCGCCGCCGCCCGCATCGCCGCCGGAACCTCGTTCGACAAGATCGCGGAGGAGCGGAAGCTCACGCCGAAGGACATTTCGCTCGGGCTCGTCGGCAGGCGCGACATCCTCGATCCCGCGATCGCCGATGCCGCCTTCTCGCTCGCCCCCGGCAAGATCAGCCAGCCGGTCGCGGGCCGCTTCGTCATCGTGCTCCTGCGCCTGAAGAGCGTGGAGCCCGCCTCCGAGCAGCCCTTCGCCGCCGCCGCCGCGACGCTGCGCAACGAAATCGCGCGCGATCGGGCGCGGATTCAGCAGCTCGACGTTCACGACAAGATCGAAGACGAACGCGCGGGCGGGGCGACGCTCGTCGAGGTCGCGAAAAAGCTCGGCCTGAAGGCGGCGACGATCGACGCCACCGACCGCAGCGGACGCAAGCCCGATGGCGCGCTGATCGACGATGTCCCCGGCCGCGCCGATATCTTGACCGGGGCGTTTCGCTCGCTGAAGCCCGGCGTCGAGACCGATCCGGTGGAGCTGCGCAATCAAGGCGGCTTCATCTGGTACGAAGTCACCGGCATTACGGCCTCGCATGACCGCAGCTTCGAGGAGGCGCACGGCCTCGTGGAATCGCGCTGGCGCGACGATGAGACGGCGAAGAAGCTCGCGGCACTCGCCGACATGATCCGCGCCAAGATCGACAGCGGCGAAAGCTTCGCCAAGGCCGTCCCCGGCGTCGCGGTCGAGCGGCGCGAAAAGCTGAAGCGGGGATCGAAGCCCGACGGCTTGGACCCGGGCGTGATAGCGCGCGTATTCGCCACCGCCGAAGGCAAAAGCGGGGTTTACGCCGCCGACGACGGGCAGAGCCGCATCGTCTATCGCATCACCACGGTGACCGTGCCCCCCTTCTCTCCGACGCCCGCCGCCCTGAAGGCGCTTGCGAACGGCTTCGAGGACGATCTTCTCGGCCAATACGTCATCCGCCTCGAAAACGATCTCGGCGTGAGCATCAACCAGGCGGCATTGCGCTCGGTCA
>JBGPVT010000113.1:0-6557 GCA_041491825.1 Xanthobacteraceae bacterium
CCCGCCGAAGTGCGCAACGCGCCGGAAAAAATGTTCGTCAACGAGTTCGCCGACCTGATGCCGCCGACGCTGATCACGCGCGAGCTCGCGGAAATCAAGGCCTTTCGCGAGCAGCACGGCGATGTCGTAATGAAGCCGCTCTACGGCTATGGCGGCGAAGCGGTGTTTCGGGTGACGCGGGAGGATATCAATTTCGGCTCGTTCTACGATCTTTTCGCCAAGACCTTCCGCGAGCCGTGGGTGACGCAGAAATACCTCGCCGCCGTGAAGGAAGGCGACAAGCGCATCATTCTCGTCGACGGCGAATTCGCGGGCGCCATCAACCGCGTGCCGGCCGCCGACGATCTGCGCTCGAACATGGTGCGCGGCGGCATCGCCAAGGCAACCGAGCTGACGGCGCGCGAGCGCGAGATCTGCGCGCGGCTCGCGCCCGAACTGAAGAAGCGCAAGCTTCTCTTTGCCGGCCTCGACGTCATCGGCGGTTTTCTGACGGAGATCAACGTCACTTCGCCCACCGGCATCCGCGCGGTGAAAAAACTCGGCGGCCCCGACATCGCGGCGCTGATCTGGGACGCGATCGAACGCAAGCGACAGACGCGCGCGTGAGCACTCGATTCAACTTGGCCCGGAATACGGCCGCGCTTCTTGTTGGCGGCGCCATCATCCTGTTTTGGCTGCTCGCCCAAAACGCTTATGCCGACGGCGAGTGCCGGTTTCCGCCGCAACGCCCCGTCACGCTCAAGACCATGGGGCCGTGCGAATTCGATCTCGGCCTGATGAGTTTTGCCGGCGACGCCGCGCAGCAGGCGGCGTGCCTCACCACGAAGGTGTTGAAATTCGGTCAGCTCGGTCCACGTAACGAACTTCCGGAAAATTTTGCCAAACGCGTGGGGCGATCGCTCGATCTTCCGAAGCGGGAAGCGCTCGCATCTCTTTTGCAGGAATTCAGTCTCGAACGGGAGTTTGGACCGAAACTCTCCGATCCGGTCGCGAGCGCGCACGACAACGATCCGCTGTCGCCGGGGACCACGTATTTCGTCATGCACGACACCAGCTCGCCGAACTTCGCCCGTGGCGAATTTCCTCCCGACATCGACCACGATCCTGGCATCAACAATCTCGATCGCTATGTTTGTTCGAACAAGATCGAGGTCGCCCATGTATTCATCAACCGCAGCGGCGTCGTGTTTTTCGCGCACGATTTCGGCGTGCCGTGGCGCGCGACCAAATTCGAAATGGCGACCAACTTCGCTTCGGCGCTGAAGGGATTATTCGTGCATGTGGAGCTCATTCAGCCGCGCCGGAGTGAGCCGAGTCACGGATGGCGCAACGACTTTCAGGCGCCGACGCCGGGCTTCAGCGCCGCGCAATACGAGCGGCTCGCGCTCGTCTACATCGTCGCGAGCGAGCGCGCCGGGCGCTGGCTGATCCCCGCCTTTCACGCGGTGATCGACGAGGGGATCTATGACAAGCACGACGATCCGCAGAATTTCGAATTCGCGGTCTTCAACGAGAGCCTGGAAAAACTGCTCGATCGGCTGAAAAATCCGCCCTCCAAGCAGGGCGCTTTTGTTCCCTAAATGTTCTTGCATGAATGCCTTGATTTGATTAGCTTCGGTGCCAGAGTTGGGGATCTCGATGGTCCAACACGTCGCAACGGTCGCCTTCGAAGGGGTCGAGGCCAAGCCCGTCGACGTCCAGGCGCAGGTGGCGCCGGGCCTGCCCGCCTTTGCCATTGTCGGTCTTGCGGATAAGGCCGTTTCCGAAGCCAAAGACCGGGTGCGCGCCGCCCTGATCGCCTCGGGGCTGGCGCTGCCGGCGCGGCGAATCACCATCAACCTCGCGCCCGCGGATCTGCCGAAGGAAGGGAGCCACTACGATCTGCCGATCGCGCTCGGCCTCATGGCGGCGATCGGCGCCATTCCTTCGGATGCCATGCAAGGCTTTACCGTCGTCGGCGAGCTTGGCCTCGACGGCTCGCTCGCGCCGGTCGCGGGCGTGCTCCCCGCCGCGATCGCCGCGAACGCGCAAGGTCATGGCCTGATTTGCCCCGCCGCCTGCGGGCCCGAGGCCGCCTGGGCGAGCCCGGAAATGGAAATCCTCGCGCCCACCTCGCTCATTCAGCTGGCGAACCATTTTCGCGGCACGCAAGTCCTCTCCCGGCCCTCGCCGAAAATTCGCGAGCTCGGCGAATCCGCGCTCGATCTTGCCGAAGTCAAAGGACAAGAGAGCGCCAAGCGCGCGTTGGAGATCGCCGCGGCCGGCGCCCACAACATCCTCATGATCGGGCCGCCCGGCGCCGGCAAATCGATGCTGGCGGCGCGGCTGCCGTCGATCCTGCCGCCGCTTTCGCCCGGCGAGCTTCTGGAAACTTCGATGATCGCGTCGGTGGCCGGCGTGATCCAGGACGGCGCGCTCTCGAACCGGCGGCCGTTCCGCAATCCGCACCATTCGGCCAGCACCGCGGCGATGGTCGGCGGGGGCCTCCGCGCGCGTCCCGGCGAGGTTTCACTCGCGCATCTCGGCGTGCTCTTTCTCGACGAGTTTCCCGAATTTCAGCCGCAGGTCCTGGATTCGCTGCGGCAGCCGATCGAAACCGGCGAGATCGTGATCGCGCGCGCCAACCACAAAATCACCTATCCCGCCCGCTTTCAGCTCGTGGCCGCCATGAACCCGTGCCGGTGCGGACGTGCCTACGATCTCGGATTTACTTGCAAGCGCGGATCGAACGCGCGCTGCATCGCCGACTATCAAGCGCGGCTTTCGGGACCGCTGCTCGACCGGATCGATCTGCACATCGAGGTGCCCGCGATCAACGCTTCCGACCTCGTGCTGCCGCCGCCCTCGGAAGGGAGCCGCGAAGTCGCCGCCCGCGTCGCCGCCGCGCGAAAAATACAAGCGGAACGCTTTGCCGCGCTCGGCAAGCCGGGCTTGCGGGTCAATGCAGAAGCGCACGGCAAGGTTCTCGACAGCATCGCGCCGCTTGACGCGGCGAGCCTCAAGCTTTTGCGGGACGCCGCCGAGGCGATGCATCTTTCCGCCCGCGGCTATCATCGCGTGCTCAAGGTCGCGCGCACCATCGCCGACCTCGACGGCGCCGAATCCATCGGCCGGCCGCATCTCGCCGAAGCGCTCGCCTACCGGGCGCTCTACGATCGCCTGCAGGCGGCGGCCTGATCCTTAAAAAGCGATCGATTCCGGTAATAGATCGTCAACCAAACGGCGCGAATCCGCGCGGCTCCGGCTTTCCGCGCGCATCCTATTAATCGGGAGAATGGCACCTTCGACCGCAATCATAAACGGAAGCGGGGGTGCGCAATGGCCAAAGCCAAGGCGCGGGACAATTCAAGCGGGCTCCCACCCACATCACCGATACGATTCGCTTCCACGTTCGCCATTCTGTTGGCCGGGTCCGCCATGGCCCTTTTGCAATTCGGCGGCAACGCCGGCGCGCAGGAATGGCCGCTCAATCCCGCTGAAAGCGGCGATATCGGTTTTGCCGGAATGCTCGCGGGGTTGCTCGTCGTCTCACTCGCGACGCTGGCGCTGCGCCACCGCGGCTCGAACACGCAGACCGAGCGGCTCGCGAAGCTCGAAGCGCTGTTGGAGCAGCGTGACGATCGAATTTGGGCGCTCGAGGAATCCCTCGTCCGCACCACCAAGCTCGCCGACGCGCAGGGCGAGCTCGTCGTGCGCGAGGACGAAGCGGGGCGCGTCACCTATGCGAGCGAGATGCTTTGCGCCCTCGTGCGAAAACGGCTCGACGAGATCGTCGGCCATCCGATTTCGCTCGAGGCGCGCGCCGAAGGAGCCCGTATCGCGCACGCCGACGGCTCAAGCACGTTCGATCAGGAGATCGCCACCGAGGCCGGCTCCCGCTGGATCGCCTGGAAGGAAGTCACGGTTCGCGACAAGGCGGGACGGACCGTCGAAATTCAGCGCGTCGGCCGGGACGTGACCGCCCGCGTCGCCGCCGAACGGGCGCTTGCCGTGGCGCGCGAGAAAGCCGAGGCCGCGAGCCGCGCGAAATCGCGCTTTCTCGCCGTGGTCAGTCACGAGGTGCGCACGCCCCTGAACGGCGTCCTCGGCATGGCCGATCTTCTCCTGGAAACGGGACTTTCCCCCGAACAGCAGACTTACGCCCGCGCCATGAAAACCTCGGGCGAAGCGTTGCTCGCGCTCATCGAGGAAATCCTGGATTTTTCGAAAATCGAGGCCGGCCGGCTCGATCTCGAATCGATTCCTTTCGATCTCGCGGCGCTCGTCACCGACGTGGTCGAACTGCTGGCGCCCCGCGCGCAAGCCAAAGGCATCGAGATCGCCGCCGATATCGACGATCATATTCCGGTCCGCGTCGTGGGCGACGCCGCACGGCTCCGCCAGGTGTTGCTGAACCTCGCCGGCAACGCCGTTAAATTCACGGATGCGGGCGGGGTCTCGGTGCTGGTCGAGCGCGAAGAGCCCGACCGAGCCCGCTTCATCGTCAGGGATACGGGGCCCGGCATCGAGTCTGAGGCGCAAGCGCGCATCTTCAACGAATTCGAGCAGGGCGACAGCACGCTCGCGCGGCGGCACGACGGCACGGGCCTTGGACTCGCCATCGCTTCGCGCATCGTCGAGCGAATGGGCGGCGAGATCGGGTTGAGCAGCGGCCCGGAGTATGGATCGAGCTTCAGTTTCACCGTCGAACTGCCGGCAATCGGAGAGAAACAAGACGCGGACACGGGCCCGGATTTTTCGCTCCGTAACATTCTGATCGCTTCGCCCTCACCGGTCGTCGGCCCGCTGTTAGAGCGAAGGTTGGCTGCCTGGGGCGCGCATGTGACGCTCGCTGCGGAAGCGAAAATCGCCGAAGCGCTCTTGCCGGAGCGGAGATGGGATCACATCCTCGTCGATCGCTCCTTCGGGATCGACGCGACGCATTCGCTCGTGCGATCCGCCGACCGTCACGCAAGCCAAAAGCTGGTTCTGCTGGCGCCCTCCGAGCGGTCGGAACTGCCGGATCTACGAAGCGCCGGTTTCAACGGATATCTCGTGAAGCCGGTACGCGCCGCGTCGCTGGCGGAGCGGCTCCGCACGCCCGAATCCGAGGCCGGCCCTGATGCCGATTTCGATTTCGAAAGCAGCGCTGATCCCGTGCGCAAACAGCGCGCGCTTGCCGTTCTCGTCGCGGAGGACAACGAGATCAACGCGCTCCTCGCCCAGGCGATGCTCGGCAAGCTCGGTCATATTCCGACCGTTGTCGCCGACGGCGTTTCCGCCGTGACCGCCGTTACGACCGCGCAAGCTGTCGGCGCGCCTTACGACCTTGTCCTCATGGACCTGCATCTCCCGGGTATGGACGGTCTCGAGGCAACGAAGCGAATCCGCGCGCTCGGCACCGAGGGCGGCGGCGTTCCCATTATCGCGCTCACCGCCAATGCCTTCGCCGAGGATCGCGAGGCGTGCCGCGCCGCCGGCATGGATGGATTTATCGTCAAGCCCTTCGACCGCGAGCGGCTGGAAGAGGCGATCGCGGCCGCGCGCGGCGGACGCAAGCCCGGCAAGAATTTTCAGGCGGCCTGAAGGAGGCGCTCTCGCGATCTGCTTCCCGTCAGAGCTTGCGCAGCGCGACGGTCTCGATCTCGTGATTCGCCCCTTTTCGCAAGATCAGGCTCGCGCGCAGCCGCGTCGGAATGATGTTCTCGCGCAGGTTCACGAGATTGATGCGGCTCCATAGCGAAAGCGCCGTATCGAGCGCTTCTTTTTCGCCGACCGCGGCATAGCGATGGAAATAGGATTTGGGATCGCGAAACGCGGTTTCGCGGAGCCGCATGAAGCGCTCCACGTACCAGCGCTCCAATACGGTCTCGTCAGCGTCGATATAGACGGAAAAGTCGAAAAAGTCGGAGACGAACGGCGTTTCCTTGCTTTCCTTCGCGGCGCGGTTCGGCTGCAAGACGTTCAGGCCCTCGACGATCAGGATGTCGGGACGATCGACCTCGACGCTCTCTCCGGGAATGACGTCGTAGACGAGGTGGCTATAGACCGGCGCCCGCACCGGACGGTATCCGGCCTTGATGTCGGTGAGAAAGCGCAGCAGAGTCGCGGTGTCGTAACTCTCCGGAAAGCCCTTCTTCTGCATCAGGCCTTCGCGCTCGAGCACGGCGTTCGGCAGCAGAAATCCGTCGGTGGTGATGAGATCGACCTTCGGCGTGTTGGGCCAGCGCGAGAGCAGCGCTTGCAGCACCCGCGCGGTCGTCGATTTTCCGACCGCGACCGAGCCGCCGATGCCGATGATGTAGGGGGTCTTCGCGTCCTCGGTGCCGAGGAAGCGCTGCATGGCGCGAAATAGCTTCTGCATCGCGCCGACGTAAAAAGAGAGGAGCCGCGACAGCGGCAGGTAGATTTCCTCGACCTCCTTCATCGACAGCCGGTCGTTGAAGGCCTGCAGCTCCGCGATCTCGCCGCGGGTGAGCGTCATCGGCGTGTCTTCGCGGCGCGCTGCCCATTCCTCGCGCGGGAATACGCGATAGGGCGAAAGACCGTCTTCGATCCGCTGTTCCATCGTTCGTCCG
>JBGPVT010000114.1:0-6556 GCA_041491825.1 Xanthobacteraceae bacterium
AGTCCGAAGAAGAGCGCGGTGTCGCCGGCGGGGCCGACATTCGCCGAGCAATGCATCGGCATCACGCTGTCGTTGGGCAGGAAATAGTTGAGGGTGGTGAAAACCGACTTTTTCATCTCGCCGGCATAGGACGAGCCGCCGATCAGCACGATCTTGCGCGAGAAATCGATGGCGATGATGGTTTCGGAGCGCACGCCGTGACGCTTGGGATCGGCCTTGAAGCTCGGCAAGTCGACGATGGTAAGATCGGGAATGAAGCTCTTGAGCTCGCCGCGCTCCGGCCGGATCAGAAGCGTGCGAATAAAGAGCGAGTGCCAGGCAAGCTCGGTATAGACGCGGGTGTTGATACGGTAGCGCTGGTCGGCGCCGCCATAGAGGTCCTGCGCGAAGAGCGCTTTCGCTTTGGCATGCGCGATGAAATCGTCATGGAGCTTCTGGAACTGCTCCGGCGTGATCGCGCCGTTATTGTCCCACCACACGGTCTTGTCGGTGAGCGCGTCGCGGACGATGAACTTGTCCTTGGGGCTGCGGCCGGTGTGCACGCCGGTCTCGGCGACGAGCGCGCCGCCATAGGCAATCTCGGCTTCTTTGGCGCGGAGTGCGTGTTCGTAGAGCGCGGGCGCGGTGAGATTCCAGTGAATCGCTCGCAGTCCCGAAAATCCGAATTTTTCGACGCCGAAGGCGCCGTTACGAATACCGGTTTCTTCCACGGAGGTGTTCCTCGTCACGGCCGCGGGGGCCAAGGAGGGCGGGACCATAATCGGGTGGGGTAGCCCTGCCAAGGCCGCTTTCGCGGATCCCGTAAGCAACCCGGAAAATACCATGGAATCCGCAAGTATGGTTATTGTGCAGCGCCCGCGTCCGAGAGCCAAGCCAGACGCCGGCGAGATGGAAGGCGGGAAAAGCTTATTTCCGCGCCCTCGCCTGCTGCGCGAGCCGCGCGAAGACCTCCCGCAGCGCGCCCGGCTCCGTCACGCGTTGTGGAAATTCGAGGCGCCGCGCCCGCTCGCCCTGCATCAGATCGCAGCCTTCGGGGTCGAGCGAGACGATCCGCCAGTTTCCCGGCTCGTCGCCCAGGAGCCGCGTCGCATAGAGCGCAATCGAGTCGCGATGATCCTCGTTCATGTGGGCAAACGCGCTTTCCTCCGCCTCGATCAATCGTTCGGCGCCCTCGATGCCGGTCGATATATCCTCCGCTTTCAAATCCGCGATTCGTCCGAAGCCCGCGACGAGATGCGCGCCGCTCATTTTCATTCGCCAGAAGCCAAAATCGGCGAAACCCGCATAGGCTTCGGCGGAAGGATGGCGCGCGAGAAAGCGCCGCCGGACGGCCGGGTTTTCGGTCCGCGACAATGTGCCCGAGAGGCTCACGCGCGCGCCTTCGAGCGGATCGCGCTCGCGCTTTCCTTCCAGCAACAGCGAAACGCGGGGGTCCGCGTCGACATTGGCGGTATGGCGCGCGAGCCGCGACAAGAGCAGTATCGGCGCGCCGTCCATCGCAGCCGCCACCGTGACCAGCGAAGCATAGGGCGCGCCGCCCGGCAGGAGCGTCGCGAGCGACCCCTCTCCCGCCTCGCGCAGCAGGCGTTTCACGGTCCGCGATGGGTTAAAATCGTCCGTTGCGCGCATCGATCGGCCCTTAATTACAATAATTTAACACGAACCATCCGGCAGCATAGCAATTCGTGCCCTTGGCGCGCTCTCTATATATGTCTAAGTTGCGTCGGGGCGGGCAAATCAGTCGGGCCGTCACATTTCGGCCCTCACCACGAGGTTGAACCGCGTCGAATTCTGGTCATCGGCGTAACCCCCCGTGGATTTAAGGAGATGCCATGCCGACCATTGCCTTGGTCGACGACGACCGCAACATACTCACTTCGGTTTCGATCGCGCTCGAAGCCGAGGGCTATCGCATCATGACCTATACCGACGGCGCCTCGGCGCTCGAAGGTTTCAAGTCGAGTCCGCCGGACCTCGCCATCCTCGACATCAAGATGCCGCGCATGGACGGGATGGAGTTGCTACGCCGCGTCCGCCAGAAGAGCGACGTGCCGATCATCTTCCTCACCTCCAAGGACGAGGAGATCGACGAGTTGTTCGGCCTCAAAATGGGCGCCGACGATTTCATCCGCAAACCGTTCTCGCAGCGCCTGCTCGTCGAGCGCGTGAAGGCGGTGCTCCGCAGGAACGGCACCAAGGACGGCCAGCCGGTAAAAGAAACCGATTCGGCGAAGATCCTCGAGCGCGGACTGCTGCGCATGGATCCCGAGCGCCACACCTGCACCTGGAAGGGCGATCAGGTCGTGCTCACCGTCACCGAATTCCTGATCCTGCACGCGCTGGCGCAGCGGCCGGGCGTGGTGAAGAGCCGCAATGCCCTGATGGACTCGGCCTATGACGACCAGGTCTACGTCGATGACCGCACCATCGACAGCCACATCAAACGGCTGCGGAAGAAGTTCAAGGCGGTCGACGACGATTTCGAGATGATCGAAACGCTCTACGGCGTCGGCTACCGGTTCAAGGAGGCTTGAGGCGGCAGCCGCTCTTTCCGGCGCTGCTTCGCCCGCGCGATATGAAGGCGGATGTCGAAAAAATTCACGCAAGGCCTTCTCACTTCGGCCGGTTCGCCGAAGCGCTCGCGGCGCTACGCAAGCTCAAGCGTTTTCTCTCCAATCAAAGCTTTTCGAGCATCACGCGGCGGATCGTTCTGCTCAATCTCGCCGGCCTCGTCGCGCTCGTCTCCGGCATTCTTTACCTTTCCGAGTACCGCGCGGGACTGATCGACGCCCGCATCCAGAGCCTCCTGATCCAGGGCGAGATCATCGCGGGCGCGATCGCCGCCTCCGCCACCGCCGACACCAACACCGTCACCGTCGATCCCGAGCGGCTTTTGGAACTGCGCGCGGGCGAAAGCTACGGCCCCGGCGACGAATCGACGGCGGCGCTCGATTTTCCGATCAATCCGGAGCGCGTGGCGCCGTTGCTCCGCCGCATCGTGACGCCGACGAATACGCGCGCGCGCGTCTATGACCGCGACGGCGCGCTGCTCTTGGACACGCGCACGCTCTACATGCGCGGCGAAATCCTGCGCTACGACCTGGAGCCGGTGCAGGTGCAGGCGCCGAACTGGTTCCAGAAGCGATGGCGCAAGTTGAGGCTCTGGCTCGTGCGCGGCGAATTGCCGGTTTATCAGGAACTCGGCCCCGCGAACGGCAAGGGCTATCAGGAGGTCGCGCAGGCGATCGGCGGCCAGGACGGGAACCTCGTTCGCGTCACCGACCAGGGCCAGGTCATCGTGACCGTCGCCGTTCCGATCCAGCGCTTCCGCGCGGTCCTCGGCGCGCTGTTGCTGTCGACGCAGCCCGGCGAGATCGATGCCGCGGTGGAGTCGGAGCGTTTCGTCATCGTCAAGGTGTTCCTGGTCTCGTCGGCGGTGATGATCGTGCTTTCGATCCTGCTCGCCGGAACGATCGGCGGACCGCTCAGGCGCCTCGCCGACGCCGCCGAAGGCGTGGGGCGCCGTATTCGCGCGCGGATCGAGATCCCCGACATGACCGACCGCACCGACGAGATCGGCCACCTTTCCGGCGCGATCCGCGACATGACCGGCGCGCTTTATGCCCGCATCGAAGGGATCGAGCGCTTCGCCGCCGACGTCGCGCACGAACTCAAGAACCCGCTCACCTCGTTGCGCTCGGCGGTCGAAACGTTGCCGCTCGCCAAGACCGAGGAATCGCGGAATCGGCTCCTCGCGGTGATCCAGCACGACGTGCGGCGGCTCGACCGGCTGATCTCCGACATTTCCGACGCGAGCCGCCTCGACGCCGATATGCAGCGGCAGGAAGCGATGCCGGTCGACATCGAAAAGCTTCTCGGCGCGCTGACGACGCTCGCGAACGAGGTCCCGCGCGAAGACAACACCACGATCTCGCTCGCCTTCGAGCGCGCGCCGGGCGTGGCGGCCGGCTTCGTGGTGCCGGGCAACGATTCGCGCATCTCGCAGGTGATCGACAATCTCGTGGAAAACGCGCGCTCCTTCTCGCCGAAAGGCGGCACGGTGCGCATTCTTTGCCGTCGGCTCCGCAGCGAAATCGAAATTGTCGTCGACGACGACGGTCCCGGCATCCGGCCGGAGGCGCTGGCGAAAATATTCGATCGTTTCTATACCGACCGGCCCGAGGGCTTCGGGCAGAATTCCGGGCTCGGGCTTTCGATTTCCCGCCAGATCGTCGAAGGACATGGCGGGCGCATCTGGGCCGAAAATCGCTTGCATACGGTGCCCGGCGGCGAGCCCCGCGTCGCCGGCGCGCGCTTCGTCGTAAGGCTGCCCGCCGCGTAAGATGTCCCAATCTGCAAGCGAAACGATGCATGCGAGCGCGGTACTCGTCGGCGAGCGCGCGCTCCTCATCCGGGGACCCGCCGGCTCCGGCAAATCGCGCCTGGCGTGGGCGCTTCTCGACGCCGCCCGCACGGGAATCCTCCCTTATGCGCGGCTCGTCGCCGACGACCGCGTGCGGATTTTCGCCGCCGGCAACCGCCTGCTCGCGGCGGCGCCGGAAACGATTCGCGGCATGATCGAGATGCGCGGTCTCGGCGTCCGTCGCGTCGATTGCGAACCGCTCGCCCTCGTCGGCCTCGTGGTCGATCTCGCGGCTCCGGACGGCGCGCGCCTGCCGGAGGCAAGTGCGGGCGAGACCGAAATTCTCGGCGTCAAAGTCCCGCGGCTCGCGGTCGCCGCCGGCGAAGCAGCGTTTCCCCTCGTAATTGCGCGGCTTTCGAGCGCCGCCGTGGTTTGATCCTTCACTCTTGCCTTCGGCACTGCACCTAAGGAATATGCCGCCCCCGTGCGTCGTTTGCGGGGTGCCGGAGGTGGATTTCGCCCCGGCGAGGTTCCCATGATCGGTATCGTCCTCGTCACTCATGGCCGGCTTGCCGCCGAGTTTCGCGCGGCGCTCGAACACGTCATGGGCCCGCAACGCCAGATCGAAACGATCATGATCGATCCCAAGGACGACATCGACAAACGCCGCAAGGAAATCATCGAGGCGGTGAAACGCGTCGACTCGGGCCAAGGCGTCGCCATCCTCACCGACATGTTCGGCGGCACGCCTTCCAATCTCGCGATTTCGGTGATGAATTCGCCGAATATCGAGGTCGTCGCCGGCATCAACCTGCCGATGCTGGTGAAGCTCGCGACCGTGCGCGAGGAATGCCCGCTCGCCGACGCGGTCGTCCAGGCGCAGCTCGCGGGACGCAAATACATCAACATCGCGAGCCGCGTGCTCGCGGGAAAATAGCCAGAGAAGAAGGATGGACGACTGCCCGCCGGACCCGGCGCCGCCCGAAGGATCGCTCGTGCGCGAGCTCACGCTTTCCAACAAAAAGGGACTGCACGCGCGCGCGTCCGCCCGTTTCGTGCAGACCGTCCAGCAATTCAGCGCCGAGGTGAAGGTCACGCGCTGCGGCGAGATGGTGGGCGGCGATTCGATCATGAGCCTGTTGACGCTCGCCGTGCCCTGCGGCTCGACCATCCGCGTTTCGGCGCAAGGCAAGGATGCGAAGGCCGCCCTCGACGCGTTGGAGAAGCTCCTCGCCGACCGCTTCGGCGAGGATGACTAGCTCGGGATAGGTTGCGTTTACCGCACATATAAAGAAATCTTTATATGATTATTGCGGGCCCGGAGCCGGCCTGTTATGAGACGCGCGCGCCTGCCATCATTCAGCGGCGCAAACCCGAAATCTCCAAGAGGCCGCCATGCACGCCGTCAAAGCCGTCGCCCAGGATTACGTCGTCAAGGACATCGGGCTCGCCGAATGGGGCCGCAAGGAAATCGCCATCGCCGAGACCGAGATGCCGGGGCTGATGGCGACGCGCGAGGAATACGGTGCGAGCCAGCCGTTGCGCGGCGCGCGGATTACCGGCTCCTTGCACATGACGATCCAGACGGCGGTGCTCATCGAGACCCTCGCGGCGCTCGGCGCCGACATCCGCTGGGCGTCGTGCAACATCTATTCGACGCAGGACCACGCGGCGGCGGCGATCGCCGCGCGCGGCGTGCCGGTGTTCGCGGTCAAGGGCGAGTCGCTCACCGATTACTGGGATTACACCCATCGCATTTTCGAGTTTGCCGGCGGCGAAGGCCCGAACATGATCCTCGACGACGGCGGCGACGCGACGCTGCTCCTGCACCTCGGCATGCAGGCGGAGACCAATCCGTCGGTGATCGCCAAGCCCACCAACGAGGAAGAGGAAGTTTTGTTCGCCGCGATCAAGGCGCGGCTGAAATCGCAGCCGGGCTGGTACTCGAAAATCGCCAAGGACGTGCGCGGCGTCACCGAAGAGACGACCACCGGCGTGCACCGGCTCTACCAGATGGAAAAGGAAGGGCGGCTGCTGTTTCCGGCGATCAACGTCAACGATTCGGTGACGAAATCGAAATTCGACAACCTCTACGGCTGCCGCGAATCGCTCGTTGACGGCATTCGCCGCGGCACCGACGTGATGATGGCGGGAAAGGTGGCGATGGTCGCGGGCTTCGGCGACGTCGGCAAG
>JBGPVT010000115.1:0-6460 GCA_041491825.1 Xanthobacteraceae bacterium
AGCGACTTCCGATGCGCCACCAAGGAGGCCGCAATGAATAGCCGTTTGATTGTTGGTTTGTGTTCCACCGCGCTACTCGGCTTTGCCGTCGCGTTCACCGCGCCCGTTTCGGCACAAGAGAAGAGGACGCAGTCCTGCAACACGCAGTGGCGGGACATGACAAAGGCCGAGAAAAAAGACCTCAAGAAAAAAGATTGGGTCGCTGAATGCGAGGCTAAAGCTGACAGCGGCAAGGAAAAGAAAGAAGCCAAAAAAGAGAAAAAAGAGAAGGCCGAGAAAGTCGAAAAGACGACCACGGCGCCGGTCACCACGCCGTCTTCCGCGGGCGAAGTGAAGGGCAAGCCCGGCCGTCAGGCGATGATCGAGCGCGAGCGCGCTTGCGGCAAGCTGTGGCGCGAGGAAAAGGCGGCCGGCAAGATCGAAAAGGGCCAGACCTGGCCGAAATACTGGAGCGAGTGCAACAAGCGCATGAAAGAACAAGGGATGTGATTTTCGTCGGCGCGGCGGCACGATCTCATCGCGCCGCCGCATCGCGATTTCGCGTCGAATTTTTTATTTCTTCTGGATTTGCCCGTTCGGACTCGCCTGATCGACCGCGTCCGGCAAATATTTAGCGAGCACGTCGAGCGCCTGATCCACCGGCACGCCCAGCGAACGGGCGATTTGCTGCAGGTCCTTGTCGTTCAGCGCGGCGCGCAATTGCTCCTTGGTGACCGGCATATTCTGTCCGTTCGAAAGCCAGGAGGCGACCTGCTTGTCGAGGCCCGCCTGTTGCAGTTTGTTCACGACGCCCTGCAAATCGCCGAGGTTCGTCTTCGCCAGCACCTGCGTTAGAATAGACGGTGCTTGCTTGCCGAGTTCGCCGGCGACGCCCTTCAGCACGCCGCCCCAATCGATACCGCTCATATTCAGTTCTCCCTGGTCGTTCGATCAGCGAGTGTAGGCGAATCCGCTTACGGAAAGAAGGAAAAATGCAAAGCCGCGCTCAGTAAAATCCCGGCGTCGCACCGCCGTCGACGGCAATCGCGCTGCCTTGAATGTGGCTCCCGCGCGGCGAACACAGAAACAACGCGAGCTCGGCGATGTCCTCGGGCTTGGCGATCCGCCGGATGCCCTGCTTCTCGATCACGCGGCTGATCGCTTCCTCCGGCGTGATGTTCGCGGCCTTGGCGCGGCGTTTCGCCTGCTCGAAGAAGCGCTCGGTCTCCGTCAGTCCCGGATGGATGACGTTGACGTTCACGCCATCGTGCTTGCCGCGGTCGGCGAGACCCTTGGAGAAGTTCGCGAGTGCCGCGTTCACCGATCCGCCGATGAGGAAATTCTGGTCCGGCGTCCGCGCCGCCCCGCCGACGATGTTGACGACATGGCCGCCCGCCGCCTTCAAGAGCGGCCAGAACAGGCGGCTGAGGCGGACGGCCGCGAAGAACTTGAGCGCGAAGCCGTCCTGCCAGTCCTCGTCGATCAGCTCGAAGAAATTTCCGGCCTTTGTCGCGCCGGCGCTGTTCACCAGGACATCGCAGCGGCCGAAGCGCGAGCCGACGAGATCGAACAGCGCCTCGCAGTTTTCGATCTGCTTGAGGTCGCCGGTGCAGGTGACCGTCGCCGGCCCGCCTCTCTTGGCGATGATTTCGGCGGCGCTCGCGAGATTTTTCTCCGACGAAGCGGCGATCACGGTCTGGGCGCCGGCGCCCGCGAAGGCGCTCGCGATCGCGCGGCCGATGCCGCGGCTGCCGCCGGTCACCACCACGATCTTGCCGTCGAACTCGCGTTCCATCATCGTTCATCCGGCCGTGGCGGCGGGCCCCGTCAATGCCGCGCGATGCTGCGGACTTCGTTGAGGATAAAGTTGCCGATCCGCTTGCCGCGGTTGCGCAGCACTTGCAGCGGGTTCTTGTCGACGAAGTAGGTGAGCAGGATCGAATCGCGCGTCTCGACTTCCGGTCCGACCGTATCGACGGAATGCCAGGTATTCTTGTCGACGGCGAATGCGTAACCCGTGTTCGGCGCGAATTTCATCTGCGAGACCCGGACGAATGTCTTATCCGGATTACGCGAATGGAACACGGTGCCGATGTGATTGATCGAATTGTCGCGCGGCAGGTAAAGCTGGATGGTCATGCCCTTCCAGTGGGTGTCGGGATGAATCCCGATGCGGTAGCCGGGCACGTCGCGGGTGAGGATCGGAATTGGATACATGCCGACCTTCCTGTAATTCGCGCCGTAGCGCCGCTCGAGGCCGGGCGCGAGCCGCCGCATGAAGGCGTCGCGGACCTTGGCGGCGCAGAGCACCTTGCCGATCATGTTCCAAAGCTCGCGCTTTTCGCGCGGCAGGTGGCGGATGTATTCGGGGAAGAGGTCGATTTTCACGCGCGTGCCGCCGCCATCCATTTTGCGCGTCGATTTGGTGCGGCCGGACATGCGCCGGTAATCGCTCGCAACCGGCATTTCCTGCATCATTTTCGCGTACACGTCCGGCGGGAAGATGTTGGCGAGCCGGAGATGGAAGAACGGATCCTTTCCCTCCGGCGCCGCGTCGATCGCGGCCGCCGCATGGTCGATGATGCGATTGAGCTCACGCCTGTCCATGATCCGTATCCTGAACGATGGCCCTTGATGACCCCGGAGGGGGAGACAACTAGTCGAGGCGTTCGGCCCGCGCAAGCCGGGAGGTAATTGCCGCTTCTATTTCGCATCGCCGCAAGAATTCCGTGCAACCCGCGGGATCGGCACTCCGACGTTGCGCCCGCATGGCGCGCTGTTACACTCGTCGTCAACTGGAGGAACTCAAGAACACCGGGCGGCCGTCGAGCGCGAAATTCGCGCGGCCGGCACGTCCGGGAAAGGAACGCCATGGCGGACGAGCGCGCAGGGGGCGCGTCCGGACCGCACGGAACGGGCTCGCGCAACCGGCGCCGGTATCGATCCCGTTTCGGACGGTACGGTTCATCCTCGCGTCACGAGGACGCGGCGGGCCGGTCATTCTATGCCGCGCTCGATCTCGGCACCAACAACTGCCGCCTGTTGATCGCGCACCCGACGCACGATTCTTTTCGCGTGGTCGACGCCTTCTCCCGCATCGTGCGGTTGGGCGAGGGGCTCGGCCGCACCCGCCGTCTCTCGGACGCCGCGATGGACCGCGCGATCAGCGCGCTTCGGGTCTGCGCGATGAAGCTCGCGCATCGCGGCCAGGTGCGCGCGCGGCTGATCGCCACCGAGGCTGCGCGCGCGGCCGAAAACGGCGGTGAGTTTCTCGCCCGCGTCAAGCAGGAGTCGGGTCTAGTGCTCGAAATCATCGATCGCGAGACCGAGGCGCGGCTCGCCGCCTATGGCTGTGCCCCCTTGCTCGATCCCGCCGCCGAGGGGGCGATCCTGTTCGACATCGGCGGCGGCTCTTCGGAGCTGGCGCTTCTCGGCCGCTCGCAAACGGTCGATCGCGGGCCGTCGATCGCGCCGATGCTCGCCTGGGTGTCGCTCTCGATGGGGGTGGTTTCGCTCGCCGAGCGCCACGGCGGCGAGGCCGTCTCGCGCGAGACGTTCGAGTCGATGGTGGGCGAGGCGGTACCGCTGATCGAGACGTTCTCTCGCGAATCCAAGGCGAACGGCGCGAAGAACTATCATCTGTTAGGGACCTCCGGCACGGTGACGACGATCGCGGGCGTGCACCTGCGATTGCCGCGCTACGACCGCCGTCAGGTCGACGGCGTGTGGCTCTGCGCCAAGGACGTGAACGCGGTCGTCGAGGGTCTGTTGTCGACGAGTTACGCCGAACGCGTGGCACACCCCTGCATCGGCGCCGACCGCGCCGATCTCGTGCTCGCGGGCTGCGCTATTTTCGAGGCGATTCGCCGCGTGTTCCCGTGCGAGCGCCTGCGCGTCGCCGACCGGGGCCTGCGCGAAGGGATGCTCGTCGAGTTGATGCGCGCCGACGGCGTTTGGGCTAACTAGGGAAGATGCCCGACGCGAACCGCCGTAAAAAAATAAAGCTGAAGCCGAAGGAGCGCACGCACTCCTCGCGCCAATGGCTCCTGCGCCAACTCAACGATCCCTATGTGAAGCGGGCGAAAAGCGAGGGCTATCGCTCGCGCGCGGCCTACAAGCTCGCCGAGATCGACGACAAGGCGAAGTTCTTGAAGCGCGGCGCCCGCGTCGTCGATCTGGGGGCCGCGCCCGGCGGCTGGAGCCAGATCGCGGCCGAGCGCGTGGGCGCGGGCAAGGGCCGCGTGGTCGCGATCGATCTATTGGACATGGATCCGGTTCCGGGCGTCGAGTTCCTGCGGCTCGATTTTCTCGACGAGCGGGCGCCCGAAAAACTGAAGGCCATGCTCGCCGGTCCCGCCGACGTCGTGCTTTGCGACATGGCGGCGAACGCCACCGGTCACCGCCGCACCGATCATTTGAAGATCATGGCGCTCGTCGAGGCCGCGGCCGAATTCGCCCGCGAGGTGCTGGCGCCCGGCGGGGCGTTTCTCGCGAAAGTGATTCAGGGCGGCACCGAGGCTTCGCTGCTGGCTTCGCTGAAACGCGATTTTACGAGCGTGAAGCACATCAAGCCGCCGGCAAGCCGCGCGGATTCCGCCGAGCTTTACGTGCTCGCGGCCGGTTTTCGCGGCTGATCAAATCTCCTTGCCCGACTCCGGCGGCGGAGCTTCGTCGGGCGGGAGCGCGGTGAGGGAAGCCCCGGCGTCGATCGGCAGCGGCAGCAAGAAGAAGATCGACGTGGCCGAGATCGCGGCGACGATCAGAAATGCCGGAATAAAGTCGCTCGCCGCAAGCACGACATCGCCGCGCACGAACCGTACGCCTTCGAGCGCGAGCGCCGCGGTCGCGACGCCCGCGGTGATCGAAATCTGCTGGGCAACGCCCGTGAAGCTCGTCGCCTGGCTCATGTCGCTCGAGCCGAGATCGGCGAAGGCGAGCGAGTTGAGGCTCGTGAACTGCAGCGCGCGGAAAAAGCCGCCGACGAGCAGAACGAGCACAATGAAAGCATAGGGCGTATCCGACCGGAACAGCGCGCAGGCCGCGATGAAACCGGAGGCCACCGCCGTATTGATCAACACGACGCGCTTGATGCCGAAGCGGCGAAGAATCGTCGCCGCACTCGCGCGCATCACCATGGCGCCGATCGCGCCCGCGAAGGTGAGCAACCCCGATTGCAGCGCGCTCATTCCGAAGCCGATCTGGAAAAGGAGCGGCAACAGGAACGGCAACGCGCCGATGCCGATGCGAAAGGTGGAGCCGCCGGCGACGCTCGCGCGAAAGGTGGGGATCGAAAGCAGCCTGAGATCGAGGAGCGGAAAAGGCATCGAGCGCGCGTGCAGCACATAGGCGTAGAGCGAGGCCGCGCCCACCGCGAGCAGCGCCAGCGAAATCGACGTCGGCATGAAATGCTGGCCGATGGTGGTGAAGCCGAAGGCGAGCCCCGCGAGCCCGATGCCCGAGAGCACGAAGCCCCTGCCGTCCAAGGGCGGTACGCTTCTCTCGCGGATGTTCTCGATGTAGCGGGTGGCGAGCGCAATCCCGATGATCCCGATCGGGATGTTGATCCAGAAAATCCACCGCCAGGAGAAATAAGTGGTGATGAAGCCTCCGAGCGGCGGCCCGATCAACGGCCCGATCAACGCCGGCACCACGAGCCAGGCGAGCGCCGAGACGAGCTCGTGCTTGGGCACGAGCCGCAGGATCACGAGCCGGCCCACCGGCGTCATCATCGCGCCGCCGACGCCCTGGATGATGCGGTAGACGACGAAGTCGAGGAGCGAGGTGGCGGAGCCGCAGAGCGCCGAGCCCGTCGTGAAGATGACGATCGCGACGCGGAACACCGTGCGGGCGCCGAAGCGGTCGGCCATCCAGCCGGAAATCGGAATGAAGACGGCGAGCGTCAACAAATAAGAGGTGAGCGCGAGCTTGAGCGCGATCGGGTCCTCGCGGAGATCGATCGCGATCGCCGGCAGCGCCGTGGAGATCACCGTCGAATCGAGGTTCTCCATGAAGAGGGCGCAGGCGACGATCAAGGGGACGATGATTAGGCTGGGCATGGAGGAGGGGGCTCGGGCTTATTGGAGAGGCTGGAATAGCGGCTTCGGACGCCCCCGTCATCCCGCGGGCCACGGGCTTGCGCGCGGCGGCCGGCGCTCCCACATTGGACGGCGCCACCGGGGAGTGCGCCATGATCTATCTGCTCGCGATCTTCCTGCCGCCGCTCGCGCTGCTGTTGAACGGCCAGCCGTTCTCGGCGATCCTGAACGTATTCCTGATCGTGCCCTGCCTGATCTTCGGGTTGATTTTTCACCCGCTCCTGCTCGTGCCCTCGGCGCATGCGGTGATCGCGATCTACATGGAGCGCGAGAACCGCAAGCATCGCGAGATCGTGGACGCAATCGAGCGCCACGGCCCGCCGCCGGGGTGGAAGCAATAAGCCCACTCGGCCGCTATGCGATCATCCTTTGCTCAAGCAGAAGGA
>JBGPVT010000116.1:0-6449 GCA_041491825.1 Xanthobacteraceae bacterium
AAGGCCAATCCCAACTGACATTCGATCCTTCAGGCGTAGTTTGCGTGCTCGATATTCCGTTGGAGTCGCTGAAGCCGTTGCCGTCAAACTAGAACGGCGCGACCGATCGCCAATAGGTGCGACATTTCAAACTGACGCCGTGCCGAAATCTCACATTTCCTGCACCGCGACGACGCCCGGCACCGCTTTCATCGCGCCCGCGATCTGCGGCGAGATCGGATAGCGCCCCGGCAGTTTCACCTCGACCTCGGAGCCGTCGGCAAGCCCCAGCACGAAGCTCACTTCGCCGAGCTTCTCGGCCTTGTCGCCGCCGTTCGGAGCGAGGCGCTTCTTCACGAGATCGATCGGCTCGGATGACTTGAGAAAAACGCGCAAGCCGCGCTGCGTCTTCGACGCCGCCTCGTCGAGCGATTCCGCGCCGTGGATGCGCACGCGCACTTCTTCGCCTTGCAGCTCGGCGCCGACCTGCAACAAGACGGCATTGCCCGGCTCCAGGAGATCGCGGAATTGCGCCAGCCCCTCGGCGAAAATCACCGCCTCGAAATGGCCGGTCGGGTCGGAGAGCCCGATGATGCCCATTTTCGAACCCGACTTGATGCGCCGCTCGGTGCGCGAAACCACGGTCGCCGCGAGCCGCCCGGCCGAGGCGCCCGCCCGCACGGAGCGCGAAAAATCCGCCCATGGCTGCACGCGGAGCCGCGCGAGTGCCGCCTGATAATCGTCGAGCGGATGGCCGGAGAGGAAAAAGCCGATGGCGTCGTATTCGCGCTTCAGCCGTTCCGCCGGCAACCACGGCGTTGCCTCCGGTACGTGAATCGTCGCGCGCGCGGGTCCTCCGCCGAAGAGCTGCGTCTGGCCCGAAGCGGCGTCGGCGACCCTCCGCTGTGCGAAAGCGAGCATCGCGTCGACGGCGGCGAAGGCGCGCGCCCGGTTCGGTTCCAGGCAATCGAAGGCGCCGGCGGCGGCCAAACATTCGAGCGTGCGCTTATTCAGCGCGCGCGCATCGATGCGGGCGGCGAAATCGGCGAGATCCGCGAACGGCTTGTCGCCCCGCCCTTGCACGATCGCCTCGACCGCCTGCGAGCCGACGCCCTTGATCGCGGCGAGCGCGTAGATGATCGTCCCTTGGCCCTCCCCTTGGCCCGCTCCGAAATTTTCTCCCGACAGATTCACCGACGGCGGCTCGACCGCAATCCCGAGCCGGACGGCCTCGCGGCGGAACTCGGCGAGCTTGTCGGTGTTGTCGCGGTCGAGCGTCATCGAGGCGGCGAGAAACTCCACCGGATAATGCGCCTTCAAGTACGCCGTCTGGTAGGCGACAAGCGCATAGGCGGCGGCATGGCTCTTGTTGAAGCCGTATTCGGCGAAGCGCTCCAATAGATCGAAGATCGCGTCGGCCTGCGCGCGCTCGACCGAGCGCTCGACCGCGCCCGAGACGAAGCGCGCGCGCTGCGCCCGCATTTCGCTCCGGATTTTCTTGCCCATCGCGCGCCGCAACAAATCCGCTTCGCCGAGCGAATAGCCGGCGAGCAGTTGCGCCGCCTGCATCACCTGCTCCTGGTAGACGATGACGCCGAAGGTCTCGCGCAGCACCGTCTCCAGTTTCGGATGAATGTAGTCGGGCTTTTCCCTGCCGTGCTTGCGGGCGTTGTAGGTCGGAATGTTCGCCATCGGGCCGGGACGATAGAGCGCCACGAGCGCAATGATGTCCTCGAAGCGGTCGGGCCGCATGTCGGCAAGCGCCTTCCGCATGCCGGCACTTTCAATCTGGAACACGCCGACCGTGTCGCCGTGCGAGATCATTTCGTAGGGGGCCGGATCGTCGAGCGGGATCGTCTGGATGTCGATCTCGATCCCGCGCGCCTTCAGGAGCTTCACCGCGGTGTCGATCACCGTCAGCGTCTTCAAACCGAGGAAGTCGAACTTCACGAGCCCCGCCGCCTCGACCCATTTCATGTTGAACTGGGTCGCCGGCGTGTTCGATTTCGGGTCGCGGTAGAGCGGCACCAATTCGACGAGCGGCCGGTCGCCGATCACGATGCCGGCGGCATGCGTCGAGGCATGGCGGTGCAGGCCCTCCAACTTGAGCGCGATGTCGAAGGCGCGCTTGACGCGGGGGTCCTCTTTGCGCGCCTCCTGCAGGCGCGGCTCGCCCTCGATCGCGCGTGCGAGCGTCACCGGGTTGGTCGGGTTGATCGGGATCAATTTGCAGATGCGGTCGACCTGGCCGTAGGGCATCTCCAACACGCGGCCGACGTCGCGCATCACGCCCCGCGCCTGCAACGAGCCGAAGGTGATGATCTGCGCCACCTGCTCGCGGCCGTAGCGCTCCTGCACGTAGCGGATCACCTCGTCGCGGCGGTTCTGGCAGAAATCCACGTCGAAATCCGGCATCGACACGCGTTCGGGATTGAGGAAGCGCTCGAACAGGAGGCCGAAGCGGATCGGATCGAGATCGGTGATGGTGAGCGCGTAGGAGACGAGCGAGCCCGCGCCGGAGCCCCGCCCCGGCCCGACCGGAATGCCGCGCGCCTTCGCCCACTGGATGAAGTCGGCGACGATCAGGAAGTAGCCCGCGTAGTTCATGCGGTTGATGACATCGAGTTCGAAGGCGAGCCGCTCGCGATATTCCTCCTCGCTGAAGCCGAGCGTGAGGCCGTGATCCTTGATGCGCTTCTCCAGCCCCTCTTCGGCGCGGCGGCGCAATTCCGCCCCTTCATCGGCGGCTTTTCCGCCGATCGAAAAGCGCGGCAGGATCGGTCCCCGGCTCTGCGAGCGGAACGAGCAGCGCCGCGCGATCTCCACGCTCGAGGCGAGTGCTTCCGGCAGATCCGCGAACAGCTCCATCATCTCGGCTCGCGTCTTGAAAGAGTGCTCGGGCGTGAGCTGCCGCCGGTCGCTGTCGGAAACGAGCCGGCCTTCGGCGATGCAAAGCAGCGCGTCGTGCGCTTCGTAGTCGTCGCGCGCGGCGAAATAGGGCTCGTTGGTGGCGACGAGCGGAATCCCCGCGCCGAAGGCAAGCTCGATCAGCGCGGGCTCCACGAGTTTTTCGCTCTCCAGCCCGTGACGCTGCAATTCGACATAAAGCCTGTCGCCGTGAATTTGCGCGAGGCGTGCGAGCCGCGCGCGCGCGAGCTCCGCGTGTCCGCCCGCGAGCGCGCGATCGAGCGGCCCGTCCGGCCCGCCGGTGAGCGCGATCAGCCCCGCCGCGTGAGCTTGCAGCCAATCGAGGCTCGCGTGCGGTTCGGCGCCTTCCGGCACGTCAAGATGGCTCTTCGAGACGAGCGCGATCAGGTGGCGGTAGCCCTCTTCGGTGGCGGCGAGCAAAACGATCCGCGGCAGCCGCGCGATGGCGCCGTTCCGCGTCGGCGGTGCATCGGCGAAATCGACGGCGAGCGAGCAGCCGACGATCGGCTGGATGCCGGCGCCCGCCATCTTCTCGGAGAATTCGAGTGCTGCGAAAAGATTGCCGGTGTCGGTGAGCGCCAGCGCCGGCTGCCGGTCGGCCTTCGCGAGATCCGCGAGCTGCGCGATTTTCAGCGCGCCCTCGAGGAGCGAATAGGACGAATGAACATGGAGGTGGACGAAGCCCACCGCCCTTGCGGGGTCGGTCACCGATTGTCTCCGATTCTACTAGTGTCCCGATTCCGAAGTTCGTAAGTCCTTGCGGCGCTTTCTCATACGAACTTCGGAATCAAAGGGACACTAGCAACTCTATATGATTCTAGTGCCCCTTCTGAACCCGAAGTTCGCAACCGCCCTTGCGGCTCGGTATGTGCGAACTTCGGGTTCGGGGCACTAGCTTATCGTGGGCCCGCGCGGCGCCCGCGTCCAGAATTTTCAGCGCCAGGCTGTGGATGAAAGCATGATCCCGAAAAGTGGGAACCGGTTTTCGGACAAGATCATGCTTCAGCAAAGAGCATGATCCCGAAAAGTGGGAACCGGTTTTCGGAAAAGATCATGCTTTCGCAAAAAAATGTCAGGGGCGCGCTGATTTAACCCAAAACTTCTAACTATGCTCGACCACTTCGCCGTCCTTGATGGTGACGCGCCGGTTCATGCGCGCGGCGAGGTCCATGTTGTGGGTGGCGATGAGTGCGGCGAACCCCGACAAGTTCACGAGCTTGGCGAGCGTCGCGAACACGTGATCGGCGGTGTGCGGGTCGAGGTTGCCGGTCGGCTCGTCGGCCAAGAGGATGCGCGGAGCGTTGGCGACCGCGCGCGCAATCGCCACCCGCTGCTGCTCGCCGCCCGACAATTCCGCCGGGCGGTGCTCGAGCCGCGCGCCGAGGCCTAGAAAAGTCAGAAGTTCGCCCGAGCGCTTGCGCGCCTCGGCCTTGTCGAGACCGCCGATCATCTGCGGCAGCATGACGTTTTCGATCGCCGAGAATTCCGGCAACAAGTGATGGAACTGATACACGAAGCCGATGTCGGTACGGCGGATGCGGGTGCGCTCCTTGTCGGCGAGCCCCGTCGTCGCGCGGTCGCCGATGAACACCTCGCCGCCATCGGGATGCTCCAACAGGCCCGCGATCTGCAGAAGCGTCGATTTGCCGGCGCCGGACGGCGCGATCAGCGCCACCGACTCGCCGGGCCACACCGACAAGGTCGCGCCGCGCAGGATTTCGAGGACGGAATCCCCTTGCCGGTAGCGCCGCTCGACGCCATCGAGATGCAAGGCGGGCTGGTTTTGCATTCCCCTACTCGTAACGCAGCGCCTCGACCGGATCGAGCCGCGCCGCCCGCCAAGCGGGGTAGAGCGTCGCGATGAAGGAGAGGACGAGCGCCATGATCAAGACCGCGATCGTCTCGCCCGAGTCGATATCGGCGGGCATCTGGCTCAAATAATAAAGCTCGGGCGAAAACAGCTCGGTCGAGGAGAGCCACGACAGGAAGCGCCGGATCTCCTCGATGTTGAGGCAGATGACGAGCCCGAGCGCGAAGCCCACCAGCGTGCCGACGACGCCGATCGCGGCGCCGGTGATGAAGAAGACGCGGAGCACCGCGCCCTTGGTGGCACCGATGGTGCGCAGGATCGCGATATCGTGGCCCTTGTCCTTGACCAGCATGATCAGCCCCGAAACGATGTTCAGCGCGGCGACCAGCACGATCATCGTGAGGATCAGGAACATCACGTTCCGCTCCACCTGCAACGCATTGAAGAAGGTGGCGTTACGCTGCCGCCAGTCGACGAGGAACACCGGACGCCCGGCCCCCTCGTTGATGAGCTTGCGATACTTGTCGATCTGGTCGGGATTGTCGGTGTAGACCTCGATCGCGGAGACGTCGCCGGGGCGGTTGAAATAGGCCTGGGCTTCGGCGAGCGGCATGAACACGAACACGTTGTCGTATTCCGACATGCCGATTTCGAACAGCGCCGCGACCTTGTAGGTCTTGATGCGCGGCGTCGTGCCCATCGGCGTCACCGCGCCGCGCGGGGCGACGAGCGTGATCTGATCACCCGCGCGCACCGAAAGCTGGTTGGCGAGCCGCGCGCCGATCACCACCCCCTGCCCGCCGTCGAAGCCCTCGAGCGTGCCGTTCTTGATGTTCGGGCCGATCGCCGGAAGGCTTCGTAAGTCCTGCTCGCGAATGCCGCGCACCAGAACGCCGCCGGCATGAAACGGCGAGGACGCCAGCGCCTGTCCCTCCACCAAGGGCACCGCGAGCGTGATGCCCTTGATGGCCGCGACTTTTTTGGCGACCTCGGCATAGTCGGTCAGCGCCTGTTCGAGCGGCTGGATCAGCACGTGGCCGTTGAGGCCGAGGATTTTCGACAGCAATTCCGTGCGGAAGCCGTTCATCACCGCCATCACGATGATCAGCGTGGCGACGCCGAGCATGATGCCGAGAAACGAAAACCCGGCGATCACCGAGATGAAGCCTTCCTTGCGCCGCGCCCGCAGATAGCGGATCGACAGCATCCATTCGAAGGACGCGAAGGGGAGCGTTCCGGTGCGTGCCGCCATCGTCCTGTCCGCCTATCCTACAAGCCGCACGAGTGCGTCGGCTGGCGAAAGCATTTCGCGCGCGCCGCCCGCCCGCCGTTTCAATTCCACCTTGCCCTCGGCGAGCCCCTTGGGGCCGACCAGGAGCTGCCACGGCAGGCCGATGAGATCGGCGGCGGCGAATTTCGCGCCCGCGCGCTCGTCGCTGTCGTCATAGAGCACATCGATGCCACGCGCGGTGAGTTCGGAATAGAGCTTCTCGCAGGCGCCGTCGGTGGCGCCGTCGCCCTGCTTGAGGTTGAGGAGCGCGACCTTGAAGGGCGCGACCGGCTCCGGCCACACGATGCCGGCCTCGTCGTGGTTTGCCTCGATGAGGGCGGCGACGAGCCGCGTCGGCCCGATGCCGTAGGAGCCCATGTGCACGGGGACGTTGGCGCCGTCGGGCGCGGCCACCGTCGCCTTCATCGGCTCGGAATATTTGGTGCCGAAATAAAAAATGTG
>JBGPVT010000117.1:0-6416 GCA_041491825.1 Xanthobacteraceae bacterium
TATGATCTATATCAATGCTGGAAATATGAGAGCCCACTAGGAGTTCCCGACGGTGGGGACAGTGGGAACGCTGCTGATCTTGCTGACCTCCGCTGAGGCAGCTCTCGCCGGCGGAACTCCTAAGGTTGGAGCTGCCTCTTTATCTTAGGCCGAATACCCGTAAGGGGTCTCGAATTTCTAGGTGAGTTTGCTACCTAATAATACCGCAAATTGGCAATTATGCTGCGGCACTGGACCGAAAGTACTGGAATCAGCGAAACCGCGGCGCAACCGGAATCGTAACAACGCGCTACGGACAACCGAACTTGCAGGAGAGGATCATGCGTAAATTGCTTCTCGCGGCGGCGCTCGGCGCGCTCGCATTCTCGGCTCCCGCCTCGGCGGCGGATCAGATCATCATCAAGTTCAGCCACGTGGTTTCGCCCGATACGCCGAAAGGCAAGGGCTCGGAGAAATTCAAGGAACTCGCCGAAAAATACACCAATGGCCGCGTGAAGGTCGAAATCTATCCCAACTCGCAGCTGTTCAAGGACAAGGAAGAGGTCGAAGCCTTGCAGCTCGGCGCGGTGCAGATGTTGGCGCCCTCGCTCGCCAAATTCGGCCCGCTCGGCGCCAAGGAATTCGAGGTGTTCGATCTTCCCTACATCCTTCCGAGCAAGGAGGCGCTCCGCAAGGTGACGGATGGTCCGCTCGGCAAGCGGCTGTTCGCCAAGCTCGAGACCAAGGGCATTACCGGCCTCGCCTATTGGGACAACGGCTTCAAGGTGATGAGCGCGAACAGGCCGTTGCGCCTGCCGGCCGATTTCCAGGGCCTCAAGATGCGCATCCAGTCCTCGAAGGTGCTGGAGGCGCAAATGCGCGCGCTCGGCGCCATCCCGCAGGTACTCGCCTTCTCGGAAGTCTATCAGGCGCTGCAGACGGGCGTCGTCGACGGCACCGAGAACACGCCCTCGAACGAATATACGCAGAAGATGCACGAGGTGCAGAAATACACCACCAACTCCGGTCACGGTTACATCGGCTATGCCGTGATCACCAACAAGAAGTTCTGGGCGGACTTGCCCGCCGATATCCGTACGCAGCTCGAGAAAGCGATGGCGGAGGCGACGAAATACTCGAATGACATCGCGCAGAAAGAGAACAACGAAGCGATGGACGCAATGCGCAAGTCCGGCAAGACGGAGATCATCGAGCTCACGGCCGAGCAGAAAGCCGCTTGGCGCAAGGCGCTCGAGCCCGTCTATCAGGATATGGCCGCGCGCGTCGGCCAGGACGTGATCGACGAGTTCCAAAAAGAAACCAAAGCGGTCACCAACTAAAAATATCGTTGCGGGCCCTTGCGCCTCATCGGCGCAAGGGCTCGAAATTCACGGGATGGGACGCCGAAAGCCGGCGTAAACGATCACGATGCTTCGCGTCATTCTTCGCACCCTCGATCGGCTCGAAGAGGTGCTGATCGCAACGTTGATGGCGGCGGCGACGGTGATCATCTTTATCGCCGTCGTGCATCGCTATGCCACCGGCGTTCCCGTCCTCTATCCCTACATGCGCGTTATCCATCTTTCCTGGGCGCAGGAACTCTGCATCTACATGTTCGTATGGATGGCGAAGTTCGGCGCCGCCTACGGCGTGCGCACCGGCATCCATGTTGGCGTCGACGTGCTGGTGAACGTGCTGCCGCCGGCGCTCCGCAAAAAGGTGGTCCTCTTCGGGCTGCTGGGCGGCGTGCTCTTCACCTTCGTCGTCGGCACCATGGGGGCGAAATTCGTGTTCGGCCTCTACGGCACCGATCAGACCTCGCCCGATTTGGAGCTGCCGAGCTGGGTCGTTTATCTCGCCATTCCGCTCGGCTCCTATCTCATGTGCTTCCGCTTCTTGCAGGTCGCCTGGACTTTCATGCGCACGAGCGAGCTTCCGCACCACGATCCCGGCCATGTCGAGGGCGTGATCGAAAGCCCGCAAGTGGCGAAGGAGATGGCGCGGTGACCGCGGCCATCATCTTCGGCCTCCTGATCGCGCTCATGCTCACCGGCATGCCGATTTCGATCGCGCTCGGCCTCACGGTGCTGACGTTTCTCTTTACGCTGACGCAGGTGCCGATCGAGGCGGTGGGGCTGAAGCTGTTCACCGGGATCGAAAACTTCGAGATCATGGCGATCCCGTTTTTCATCCTCGCCGGCAATTTCCTCACCCATGGCGGCGTTGCGAAACGGATGATCGCTTTCGCGACCGCGATGGTCGGCCATTGGTACGGGGGGCTCGGGCTCGCGGGCGTCGTCGCCTGCGCCCTGTTCGCCGCCGTCTCCGGCTCCTCGCCCGCGACGGTGGTCGCGATCGGCTCGATCGTTCTGCCGGCGATGGTCAAGCAGGGATTTCCGAAACGCTTTGGCGCCGGCGTGATCACCACTTCGGGCGCGCTCGGCATTCTCATTCCACCCTCGATCGTGATGGTGATCTATTCCGTCGCGACGAGCGGCGCCGTGGCGATCGGCCCCACGGGCCAGCGCGTGTTTTCCGCTTCCGTCGGCCAGTTGTTCATCGCCGGCGTCATCCCCGGGCTCATTCTCGCCTCCATGCTGGGCATGACCACCTGGTATCGCGCCTTCAAGAACGATTATCCGCGCATGCCGAAGGCGGGTTGGGGCGAGCGCTTCCACACCTTCCGCAAGTCGGTCTGGGGCCTGTTGCTGATCGTGCTCGTGCTCGGCGGCATCTATACCGGCGCCTTCACCCCCACCGAAGCGGCCGCGATGAGCGCCGTTTATGCGTTCGTGATCGCGGTGTTCGTCTATCGCGACATGAAGCTCTCGGAGGTGCCGAAGGTGCTGCTCGCCTCGGCCAATATGAGCGCGATGATCCTCTACATCATCACCAACGCGGTGCTGTTCTCCTATTTGATGACCAGCGAGCAGATTCCGCAGCAGATGACGAGCTGGATCACTTCGTCGGGGGTGGGCTGGATCGAGTTCCTGCTGTTCGTCAATCTGTTGTTGCTGCTCGCGGGCAACGTGATGGAGCCGTCCTCGATCGTCCTCATCACCGCGCCTATCCTGTTTCCGGTGGCGGTGAGGCTCGGTATCGACCCGATCCATCTCGGGATCTTGATGACGGTGAACATGGAGGTCGGCATGTGCCACCCTCCCGTCGGCCTCAATCTGTATGTCGCCTCCGGCATCACCAAGATGGGCATCACGGAACTCACCGTCGCGGTGTGGCCGTGGCTCGTCACCATGCTCGTTTTCCTCGTCATGGTGACCTACATCCCCCAAATGTCGTTGTGGCTGCCGCACGCGCTCGGGATGAACTGAGCCGGGCCGTCTTCGCATCAGCCGGTCCGTAGCGCCGCTCGTCGGCACTCCGCGCGAATGCCCTGCCGCTTGTAAACACGTATAAGTTGCGCTAGCCTATCTCTCGCAAGGGGGCTGTAGGTCGCCGAGATCGGGGGGTGCCAAATGTCTTTGTGCGTAGCGGCGTGGAAGCGCGCTTGTTTGCTTGTCGTTGTACCTGCCCTGATGAGTCCCACGATTGCTCAAGCCCAGACAGGCATCACACCGCAAGTTACACTTGATGTATCCTTGCCCTTACAGCATTCCACCAACTCACTCTTAGCTTCGACCAATGCTCGCGGCGATTCTTATACTTCACCCGACTTCACGCTGACAGCGAGCTGGAATCCTACTCCACCGGTGACGTTTAAGATCTACGCTGACGCAACCAGTGATGCGTATTCGCGCATTACGTCCGCTGACGGCGCTCAAGCCACCTTGGGTTCTCAGATAATAATAAAGAATGGAAATTTTACCTACAGCGCAAGCTATGAGCACTACAATTCATATGACCGGATTTTTGAGACGAGATTATTTACTGCTGACGAATTTGCTGTCGCGGCCCGGTATACCTTCGTAGATGCAGCGTCGGGCTTGAAGCTTAAGCCGTCTGTTGCCGCTGCATACCGGTTTGCAGATGATCCCTCCGTCAAGCGATATTTATATGTCCTGAAAATGGAGGTCGAGCAGCCTTTAATGAAATCCTGGTCGTTTGTTTCGACACCAAAATTGCGTTTCTACGAATTTACCGAGTCCACCAACAAAGGGCGCCAAGACATAATTGCGTCAATTTCGGCTGGGATAAAATATGCGTTTAGTGACAATACGAGCATTACGACTGGCGTGAACTATGATAATCGCTCTTCAAATATGCCAGACAAGAAATTTGGTAATTTCACTATCGGCGCCAGCTTGGATATGACATTTGATCTACTCAACGGACCGAAGTGAGGGTAGACGAGCAAGGAGAACACACATGCGTGCCACATACCCTCTTGCAGCCTTGCTTTTCTTGATGTCGGATGCCGCTGTCTTTGCACGCGATGCGAGCGACCGGGGACTGGGAGTAGAGATGAGCCGCGACAGAGCGGGAAACCGCAATGAGCTTTTGAATGAGCAGCAAACAGGGCAGCAACCAAAAAAGGCTAAGCCAAAAAAGATAGACAATCTAAATCCACCGCCGGAAGACGCGCCACCAAAGTTTTATATCAAGTAACCTGGGGCCGACCTATCTTTTGTGACTTCATGCGGCACTTTCCAACCTGATCTTTATTCTCGGCGCAATACCGGGTTCGATCGCGCTATGTAAACCGTCCGCATCCGATCGCGGTCCCTTCACGAACGAGAAGCGTACATAGCGCGAACGGCATGTTCCGAGCCCAATCACCGCGACCACCGGGTAACGGTTCGCCGCTGCGACGGCTTGACGGCTTGACGGCCGTGTCGTCGGATGCTGCTTAGCCTGCAAAGAGCGGAATTCTCCGGCGTGCGCGGAGTTTCCTTCATAACAACAAGGCCCGGCCTTGGACGCCCGAAGGCCGGTCGTCCGAGAAGACCCGCGGGGAGGGGAAGTGCCGAGCTTCGTCAAGAATCCAAAGGATTTCATTTGCGGCGCGCTGTTGATCGCGATCGCCGCCCTGTTCGCCTACGGCATCCTGGCATTGCCGATCGGCACCGCCTTCCGCATGGGGCCGGGCTATTTCCCGATGTTGCTTTGCGGGCTTCTCGCCGTTCTCGGCGCCGCGATCCTGTTGAACGGCATTTTGATCGCGGGCGAGCCGATCCGTAATTTCGCCTGGCGCGGCCTGATCAATATCGTGCTGCCGGTCGTTTTCTTCGGCGCGACGCTGAAAGGCTTGGGTTTCCTTCTGTCGCTCAGTCTGACCGTGTTCTTCACGACGATCGCGAGCGTGCACTTCAAGCCGTGGGTCGGGCTGGTGAACACGGTGGTGCTCGTGTTCTTCGGCTGGCTCATCTTCATCTGGGGGCTGAAACTGCCCATCGCGCTGTTCGGGCCCTGGGTCGGCGGATACTGAGAGGGCGCGATGGACATCATTTCGAACCTCGCGATCGGCTTCGGACAGGCGCTTTCATTCTGGAACCTTTTCTACTGCTTCATCGGCGTTTTTCTCGGCACCATCGTCGGCGTGCTGCCGGGGCTGGGGCCGATCGCCACGATCGCGATGTTGCTGCCGATCACCTTTCAATTGCCGGCCGTCTCCTCCCTCATCATGCTCGCCGGCATCTATTACGGCGCGCAATATGGCGGCTCCACCACCGCGATTTTGATCAACGTGCCGGGCGAATCCTCGTCGGTGGTGACGGCGATCGACGGCTACCAGCTCGCGCGCCAAGGCAAGGCGGGTTTCGCGCTGTTCACCGCCGCGGTCGGCTCGTTCTTCGCCGGCACGATTTCGACGTTTCTGATCGCCGGCTTCGCGCCGCCGCTGGCGCAGGTGGCGCTCAGTTTCGGGCCGGCCGAATATTTCTCGCTGATGGTGCTGGGCCTCGCCGCCGCCGTGTCGCTCGCGCACGGCTCGCTGATCAAGGCGATCGCCATGGTCGTGCTCGGCCTTCTGCTCGGCACCATCGGGCAGGATCTCTACACCGGCACGCCGCGCTTCAGCTTCGGCATGACGGATCTCCTCGACGGGCTCGAATTCGTCGGACTGGTGATGGGCCTCTTCGGCATCGGCGAGATCGTCCGCAACCTCGAGGACGAGAGCGAGCGCAGCGTGCTGGCGCAAAAAGTGATCGGCCTCATTCCTTCGCGCGCCGAATTCATCTCCACCATCGCGCCGATCCTGCGCGGCACCGCGCTCGGCTCCTTCCTCGGCATCTTGCCGGGCGGCGGCGCCATGCTCGCCTCCTTCGCCGCCTATTCGCTGGAGAAACGGGTCGCGGCGGATCCGACACGCTTCGGCAAGGGTGCGATCGAAGGCGTCGCGGGCCCCGAGTCGGCGAACAATGCCGGCGCGCAGACTTCGTTCATTCCGATGCTGACGCTCGGCATTCCGTCGAACCCGGTGATGGCGCTGATGATCGGCGCCATGATCATTCAGGGCATCGTGCCCGGCCCCAACGTCGTCA
>JBGPVT010000118.1:0-6409 GCA_041491825.1 Xanthobacteraceae bacterium
CGTTGAGCGCCAGAATGGCGTGGCCGCCCTCGTGGTAGGCGGTGAGCATTTTCTCTTCCTCGGTCATCACCAGCGACTTGCGCTCGGCGCCCATCATCACCTTGTCCTTGGCGTCCTCGAACTCGGCCTGGGTGACCATGCGCTTGTTGCGGCGCGCGGCCATCAATGCGGCTTCGTTGACCAGGTTGGCGAGATCGGCGCCGGAGAAGCCGGGCGTACCGCGGGCGACGGTCTTCAAATTCACGTCGGGCGCGAGCGGGACCTTGCGCACATGCACCTTGAGGATGTTCTCGCGGCCGACGATATCGGGATTGGGCACCACGACCTGGCGGTCGAAGCGGCCGGGACGCAGGAGCGCTGGGTCGAGCACGTCGGGGCGGTTGGTGGCGGCGATCAGGATGATGCCTTCGTTCGATTCGAAGCCGTCCATCTCGACCAGCAATTGGTTGAGCGTCTGTTCGCGCTCGTCATTGCCGCCGCCGAGGCCGGCGCCGCGATGACGGCCGACCGCGTCGATTTCGTCAATGAAGATGATGCAGGGTGCGTTCTTCTTCGCCTGCTCGAACATGTCGCGCACGCGCGAAGCGCCGACGCCCACGAACATCTCGACGAAGTCGGAGCCGGAGATGGTGAAGAACGGCACGTTCGCTTCGCCCGCGACCGCGCGCGCGATCAGCGTCTTGCCGGTGCCGGGCGGGCCCACCAACAGCACGCCGCGCGGAATCCGTCCGCCGAGGCGCTGAAATTTTTGCGGGTCGCGCAGGAATTCGACGATCTCCTCAAGGTCCGCTTTTGCCTCGTCGACGCCGGCGACGTCATCGAAGGTGACGCGCCCATGCGCCTCGGTGAGGAGTTTCGCGCGCGATTTGCCGAAGCCGAGCGCCTTGCCGCCGGCGCCCTGCATCTGGCGCGAGAGAAAAATCCACACCCCGATCAGCGCCAGGAAAGGCAGCCACGAAACCAGGAGCGACACGAACCACGGCACGTTGTCGCCGGGCGGTTTCGCGGTGATCGAGACGCCCTTGCCGTAGAGCCGCTGCACGAGGCTGGGATCCGGCGGGGCGTAGGTCTGGAAGGGCTTGCCGTCATTATAGGTGCCGGTGATGTCGTGGCCCTGGATGACGACGTCCCGTACCCGCCCCTGATCGACGTCGGCAAGCAATTGCGAAAAGGTGATGTCGTTGGAGACCGTCCGCTGGCCAGGGTTCTGGAACAGCGAGAACAGCGCCAGCAGCAACAGGACAATGATCACCCAGAGGGCGAAATTGCGTAGATTGGCGTTCATCGCCGGCCTTTCGCGGGAAAAGTCCCCAGTTTCTGGCGAGACTTCCGGGGGTTAGCCCCGGCAGCCTAGCCGCGGAAAGTTAAAATAGGCTCCGACCCCCTTTGAAACAAGGGAAAGGGGCGGCTCGAAGGCAAATTTTGCGAAATCCTCAGCGCGTCACCCGGGAGGTCCGCCGGGATGGTTTACGCCGCGCCGGGGCGGAACCGATGCAAAGACGGCGGCCGTCGAGCTCGATCACCGCCCCCGCCAGCGTTCGTTTGAGCGACCGGTCGGCGGCTTTGGCGTCGGCAAGCGCCTCCTGCAGCGCTTCTAACTTGCGCAGCTCCGCCGGACCTTCATGACCCGTGCCGTCGATGGCGCGGCCGAGGAGGCGGAGCGCGATTTCCGCCGGCAGCGCGAAATAGCTCGGCGCGTCGAATTCGAGCACGCCTTGGGACGAGCCGCGAAGCGCCCGCTTCCATTCTTCCGCCGCCGCCTGTTCGATCGCGGCATTGGCGCGCGCGAGCCGGCGGGCCAGCAGCGATAATTTGGCGGCATCGATCCCTTCCCGCTCGAGGCCCGGCGCGAGCTTGCGCAGGCGCGCGCGCAGGAAGCGCGGGTCGCGGTTGGAGGGATCGTCGGCGAAGGGAATGCGCGCTTGCCGCAAGCTCGCGACGAGCCGCGTCTTGGGAATTTCGAGCAGCGGCCGCAACAGAACGATGCCGTCGCGCACGCGCCGGCGGCGAATGCCGGCGAGCCCGCCGATCCCGGAGCCGCGCGCGATCCGGTGCAAAACCGTTTCCGCCTGGTCGTCGCGCGTATGCGCGGTTGCGATCGCATCGGCATCGACCTTGCGCGCCAATCCGAGAAGCAGCGAATAGCGCGCGGCGCGCGCCGCTTCCTGCAAGCCGGTCTTCGGCTTCTTGCCGGTCCAGGCCAGCGTGTGGTGCGGAATTTTCAGCCTTCGCGCGAGGCGCGCGACGGCGGCGGCCTCTTGCTTCGCCTCGCGCCGCAGGCGGTGATCGATCGTCGCCGCGACGAGCGCCGGGCCGTTCCTGCGGGCGGCACGCCAGCGCGCGGCGAGCGACAACAGCGCCGTCGAATCCGGCCCGCCGGAAACGGCGAGGATCACGCGGCGAAAATCGGAAAATTCGGAAAAGAGGGTCGAAAGCTCGCGGTCGGCGATCGGCGCGCCGCCGCCCTCAGCAGCGGACACGCTTCTGTTCCGCCTGGACCGTCGCCTTCACCTGCGCCGAGGCCTTCGGATATTTCTGCAACACGGCGCCGAGCGAGGCGCAGGCCGCGTCCTGCTTGCCGAGCGCCGCCAGCGACTGGCCGAGCCGCATCAGCGCCTCGGACGCCTTCGGGCTCTGCGGGTACTTGTTGTAGACGTCGAGGAAGGTTTCCGCCGCGTCGTTATATTGCTGGCGCTGGAACTGGCTCTCGCCGAGCCAATAATGCGCCTGCGGAATCATCGCATCGCCCGCGTGATTCTGCATGAAGGTGCGAAAGGCGTCGTCCGCCGCCGTGTAATCGCGGCGCAGGATGTAGCCATAGGCAAGATCGTATTCATCCTTGGGGCTGTTCGAAGGCGGCAGCACCGCTTGCTGCTGCCCGCGGCCATATCCCGGGGCGGGACCGATCTGAGGGTCGTTGCCGGCGTTGCCCGAACCGATGTCCATCGGCTGGCCGGGCGCGCGGCCATAGATCACCGGCGCCTGGCCCGGCTGTTCCGGCGGGGCTTGCAAGGTGCCGAGCTGGCGCGGCGCGCCGGGCGCGCTCGGTTGCGCGTTCGGATCGAACGCGTCGCCGCGCCGCCCTCCCTGCGCGGGCACCTGATTGATCGGCGGCTGATAGACGGGCGCGGGCTGTACCGGGGCCGGCCCTTGACCGGCGCCGAGCGGCGGCCGTGGCGATGAGCGCGGCGCGCCGCCGACATCGACCTGCTGTTGCATCGCGCGCAACTGCTCTTGCAGTTGTTGATTTTGGTACTGCAGCTGTTCGAGCGTGCCGGTGAGCTGCCGCATCTGATTTTCCATCCGGTCGAGGCGCACGGAGAGATCGCCGGCGTCGCCGCCCTGCGGGGGACGATCGTCGGAGCGGCCGAAGAGCTGCGCTTCTGCCGCCGCCGCGTAGAGGCAAGCAGCGAGAGCGAGCGCGATAATACGGGCGGGCATGGAAATCATGGCGTTCATTCGAGCGCGAGGCGGAAGCGGCAATTCGCTTCCCCGAACGACCCGCGCGTTCCGGTTTTTAACATAGGGCACGGAGTGCGTCCAAAATGGGGCTTCTTTTGCGCCGCTCGCAATGAAATCGCGCGGCCTTCAGCAAAATCGGAACCGAGCCCGATCAGGTGCTGCCCGCATTCAGCACGGTGACCGCGCGGCGGTTCTGCGACCAGCAGGAAATGTCGTTGCAGACCGCGACCGGCCGTTCCTTGCCGTAGGAAATCGTGCGCATGCGCGAGCCGTCGACGCCGCGGGCGATCAGATAATCGCGCGTGACCTGCGCGCGGCGGGCGCCGAGCGCGATGTTGTATTCGCGCGTGCCGCGCTCGTCGGCGTGGCCTTCGATGGTGAAGGCATAGCGGCTGTACTGGTTGAGCCACTGCCCCTGCTTGTCGAGGGTGGCGCGCGCCTGCGGCGTGAGCTCGGTCGAATCGGTCTCGAAGAACACGCGGTCGCCCACGTTCACGACGAAATCCTGCGCCGAGCCCGGAGCCGCAGCGGACCCGCCGGGATTGTTTGGATCGTTCGGATTGCTCGCGCAGGCGGCGACCATCATCGCTGAGGCGAGCAGCGCGGCGAAACGCAGGCCGCGAAGGAACCGCTTAAAATCCGTCATATCGGCTGGCTCCCTTTATCCCCTTACCGAAACTAGGGCCCGATCTAACCGCCCGAGGGTTAATCGAATATTCCGTCAACCTTGATGGAACCTTGGCCGGATAGCGAAAAATCGAGATTTCTCCGTGGTTCATCGGGGAAACCGGCCGACGTGGTTAGCAATGGGTAAACGGGAACTTTGTTCGGCAAAACGGCCATATCAAGGCCGCGCCGCCGCGGCACCTCAGGACAGGAGCGGCGACCAGGCGGGATCCGAGGCATAGCTCGGCGTCGGCACGCGCTGTTCGTTGTAGCCGGTGAGGTCCACCGTGAAGAGCTGCGGGCCGGCATTGCCGCCGGGATCGCGGAAGAACATCAATACGCGGCCGTTCGGCGCCCAGGTCGGCCCCTCATTGTGGAAGCCTTCCGTCAAGATCCGCTCGCCTGAGCCGTCGGGGCGCATCACGCCGATCGCGAACGAGCCCGCCCCGCGCTTGGTGAAGGCGATGATGTCGCCGCGCGGCGACCACACCGGCGTCGAATAGGAGCCCTGGCCGAACGACAAGCGGCGCTGGCCGGAACCGTCGGCGCTCATGATGTAAATCTGCTGGCCGCCGCCGCGATCGGATTCGAACGCGATCGAGCGCCCATCGGGCGAATAGGAGGGCGCGGTGTCGATCGCCGGCGTGTCGGTGAGCCGCGTGGTGCGTCGCGAGCGCAAATCCATCACGAAGATGTTCGCATTGCCGCCCTGCTGCAGGCTCATCACCACGCGCTGGCCCTCGGGCGAGAAGCGCGGGCTGAAGCTCATGCCGGGGAAATCGCCGACGATCTCGCGCTGGCGCGTTTCGACGTTCAAAAGCAGCACCCGCGGCTCGCCGCGGCCATAAGACATGTAGGTGACTTCCTGGCTCGTCGGATTGAAGCGCGGCGTCAACACCAAATCGTCGCCGCTGGTGAGATAGCGCACATTGGCGCCGTCCTGGTCCATGATGGCGAGGCGCTTGACGCGGCGGTCCTTCGGGCCGGTCTCGTCGACGAAGACGATACGCGAATCGAAATAGCCTTTCTCGCCGGTGATGCGCTCGTAGATCTGGTCGGAAATGATGTGCCCGATCCGCCGCATGTTTTCGGGTTGGCCGAAAAATTGTTGGCCGTTGAGATAGCTTCCGGAGAACACGTCCCATAGCCGGTATTCGACCTTGTATCGGCCGTCCGGCACGCGGCCGATGCGGCCGGTCATGAGCGCCTGCGCGTTGATCACGCGCCAGTCCTGAAAGCGCGGGTTCGCGTCGATCGTCTGGATGCGCTCGATGAAGGAGGCCTGATCGAGCGGCTGAAACAGGCCCGAGCGGCGGAGATTGTTGGTGATCACCTGATTCACTTCGCGGCCCGGGCCGCCGCTTTCTTCCGGTCCGCCGCCCGAAATGAAATCGGGAATCGCGATCGGAATCGGCTGCACGGTGCCTTGCGTGACGTCGAGCTTGAGCACGGCCTGCGCCGGCGAGACCTTGCCGCCAATGAGCGCGGCCGCGGCGGTACCCCCCGCAAGGGTCAACAGGCGCCGGCGCGAAAGCGAGAGCGTCGAAGGCAGGGAAGAAGTGATCGGCTTATTCGTCATGACGGCGTTTGGATTTCCTATAGGGCGCGGAATGCGGAGCGAATTCAGCCGCCCGACATTTCACGCGGGTCAAAGGTGACTTCCAGGTCATGCCACAAGTCGAATTTTTCTTGCGGCAGCGTATTGAAGGGCTGCGCCATGAAGATGGCGCGGATCGCCTTCTCGCGGGCGATCATGAAATTCTGGCTTTGCCCGCTGTTCATGACCAGCGGGCCGCCGTCGAGCGTACCGTCGCGCTTGAGCTTGAAGCGGACGGTAACGATCAGCTCCTGCGGATTCTCGACGCCGACCGGCGGGTTCCATAAGGCCATCAGTTTTCGCTTGATCGCATCGAGCTCGCTCATGGAAAGCGTCTCGGCGGTGCCGCGATTGATGCCGAGCGAAGCGGGTGACGGGACCTGGTCCGAAATTTTCTGGCGCTGCGGCTCGCGCCGATCGAGGAGGGCCGCGATCTTGTTCGGATCGAAATCGCGCTGCTTGGTCGGCGCCGTCTTCATCTGTTGCGCGGCCGTCTTCGGCTGTTCCTTCGGCGGCTCCGGCTTCTTCGGCGGCTCGGGCTTTTTCAGCGCCTCCTTCGGGTCGGGCTTCGGGTCCGGTTTTGCCTCGGGCTTCTTGTCCTCGACCTTCGCCTCCGGCGGCTTTTTCTCCTCGGCGGGCGGCGGCGGGGTGGCCGCTTTGATCTCTTGTTTCTCGGTGACCTTC
>JBGPVT010000119.1:0-6376 GCA_041491825.1 Xanthobacteraceae bacterium
AAATACTGCATCCACATGGTCGCCAACATCTACGGCAAGACCGCGACCTTCATGCCGAAGCCGATCTACGGCGACAATGGCTCCGGCATGCACTGCCACCAGTCGATCTGGAAAGGCTCGACGCCGACCTTCGCCGGCAACAAATACGCCGATCTGTCCGACTCGGCACTGCACTACATCGCCGGCGTCCTGAAGCATGCCCGCGCCATCAACGCCTTCACCAATCCGACCACCAATAGCTACAAGCGGTTGGTGCCGGGCTTCGAGGCGCCGGTGTTGCTCGCCTATTCGGTACGCAACCGCTCGGCGGGCTGCCGGATTCCGCTTGCCTCATCGCCCAAAGGCAAGCGCGTCGAGGTCCGCTTCCCGGATCCGCTCGCCAATCCCTATCTCGGCTTCGCGGCAATGCTGATGGCAGGGCTCGACGGCATTCTCAACAAGCTCGACCCGGGTGCGGCGGTGGACAAGGACCTCTACGACCTGCCGCCGGCAGAATTGAAGAAGATCCCGACCGTCTGCGGCTCGTTGCGCGAGGCGCTGACAAACCTCGACAAGGACCGCGCGTTCCTCAAGAAGGGCGACGTGTTCGGCGACGACTTCATCGACTCCTACATGGACCTCAAGATGCAGGAGATCATCCGCTTCGAGCACGCGCCGCATCCGATCGAATTCGACATGTACTACTCGTCCTGAGCTTCCTCCCAGTCGCGCGCGAGCGCGAACAACTTACAGGGGCGCCTGCGGGCGCCCTTTTCTTTTTAACCACTCCGCACCGCTCTCGGCATGCGTCTTGAACCTTGGACAGCGCCTGTTTCGAAACGAGACGGAGGACGCCTTGTCACAGACTTCGCTAGAGCCGAAACATGAGCAGGATCGCGTGCCGGCGCTGGATCTGCTCAGACTGCTCGCGGCCCTTGCGGTCGTCCTCTTTCACTATGCTTACCGAGGCGCCGCCGCGGACGGATTTACCAAGATCTCCCTGCCCCTGCTTGAGCCGGTCGCGAAATACGGCTCGTTCGGGGTCCAGCTGTTCTTCGTCATTTCCGGCTTCGTCATCGCCCGCTCGGCGATCGGACGAACGGCGATCGACTTCGGCATCGCGCGCGTCGCACGTTTGTGGCCCGCCTTCGCGGTCTGCACGACCGTGACGTTCATCGCGACCTATTTTCTCGGCGCGCCCCGTTTCGAGACATCCATCGTTCACTGGGCCGCGAATTTAACCATGCTGTCGCCCGCCTTCGGCCAGCCGTTCATGGACGGCTCTTACTGGTCGATCGTGCTGGAGATCATCTTCTACGGCTGGATGGCGCTATTCATCGCCTTCGGCCTGTTCCCGCGTCGCGTCGATGAGATCGTGTTGGGATGGCTTTCGATCGCGCTCATGAACGAGGCGTTGCTGCACTCAACAATCATTCACTATCTGTTCGTCACGGATTACGCGGGATTTTTCTGCGCCGGCATCCTGCTCGCGGAAATCGCGCGCGGCAGGCGCGGTTGGCAGGCACCGTTTCTGATCGCGGTTTCCGCCGTCATCGCCTGCAGCGAGGCGCTGTCCGGCGGGCGATGGACCGCCGATCATTATTCCATCTACATCGATCCAAAGGTTTTGATCGGGCTCACGATACTGGCGATCGCGCTGGTCGCGGCCGCAAGCCGGATCAAGCGCATCCCCTTGCCGGGAAAAGTGCTGATTGCGCTCGGCGGCCTGACCTACCCGCTTTATCTCCTGCATCAGCACGTGGGCTTTATAGCCTTCAACCGGCTCGGCCAATATATCCCCGCGGAAATTCTTGTTCCCGCGACGACCGTCGTCATGATCGGCACGGCGCTCGCCGTCTCGCGCTATATCGAGCCGCGCGGCCGTAAACTCGTGAACGCCGTGTCCTATGTGGTGATCGGCCGGATCACGCCGGCGGTTCCACGCCTGGCGGATCGAACCAAAAGCTACGCGTCCGGATGGGTCGCGGGAGCGCCGCTCAGAACCAAATAAAAACGGCGGCGAGAATTCCGAGCGTGGCCGCGAAAAAAGCGGCTTGCCTCCGCCCATGCACGCTCAGATATTCGCGAATGAGCGCGCTGTGGAATTCCTCGGCGGATTGATGGGTGCAGACGAGTGCGCAGCCCGCAAGCTGGGCGGCGGTCTCGAGCCGCGCAAGATCCGCATTCAATGCCCTGGTTGCCCCCATCGCCATGACGAAGAGGGTAACCCCGAAATGATTAATGGATTCCAACTTTCCGGATGGGAACCCCTTCGCCGGGCACGAGCACCGGGCTCGGCACGAGGGTAGCGGGCCTGAGCGCGGCCGGCTCGACCCCTGTTGGCGCCAGCGCCGGGCTCCATTCGTCCTCGGCCGGCCGCCAGGCGCGCGGCCTGTCGACTTCGGCGATTTCGACCCGGTCCCTGCCCCGCGCCTTCGCCACGTAAAGCGCCTGGTCCGCCCGCGCGAGCAGGCTGTCGACATCGGATTCCGAAGCGGTCAGGAGCGCGATGCCGGCCGAAACGGTCGCCGACACGCGATGGCCGTCGACGACGCGGGCGGCGGCCGCGAAGGAGATGCGGATCTGTTCCGCGAACATGAAGGCGGTCGACAATTCCACGCCGCTCAACACGGCCGCGAATTCCTCGCCGCCGAGCCGTCCCACGAGATCGGCCGCACGCAAATTCGCCGTCGCCTTTTCGGCGAACAGACGGAGCACCTTGTCGCCGATCGCGTGCCCGAAACGGTCGTTGATCCGCTTGAAGCGGTCGAGATCGAACAGCAATACCGCCAGCGGCCGCGAATCCTTGCTCGCGGGATCGAGGCGCATGAGCGCATCGTCGAAAAAGGCGCGCCGGTTGGCGATGCCGGTGAGCGGATCGCTGAGCGCGGATTTCTTGTGCTTGAGCTCCATGCGCTCCTTCGCCATCGCGACGACGATGACGGCGAAGGCGATCGCGTAGAGGAGCGATTCCAGGGCGATGATCGCGAACCAGCCGCTGTTCCACAGCGAGACCGTGGAGCCGTCGAGCGGGCTTGCAAGCGCGAAAGGAACGCGCAGCATGAACAGCACGCTATGCGCGCCTAACACGACGATCGCGGGCCAGCGCGAGCCCAGCGGTTCGGCGCGCCCGCGCCAGAATTCGAATGCGACCACCATCGTGTAGCCCGAGATGATCACCGAGGAGAGGATCACCCGCGCGTCGAGCGAGGCCATGAAGCTCGGGATCTGACAGGCGCCGACCCACATGAAGGTGCCGATCAGCATGGCGACGGGCTTGACGCCGCGCCCGTCGAACAGCCGCGCGCCGCTCCAGGTCAGGCCGCAGGCGACGAACAGGAGCGCATTCGCAAGATCGATCGACAAGAGGTCCGACAGCGAGCCGTGTGAGCCCAACAGCCAGACCGACATGCCACCGACGAGGTAGGCCGCGCCCCACCAGGCGAGCGCCCGCATTCCGCGGTTTTGCAGCCAGACGATGATCAGGAGCAACCCGAGGAGCGCCATCACCAGGATGGTGACGGTGTAGAGCGTGTTGACGTCGAGCATCATGGCTTCAGCCGCGCCCCTGCGATCGCACGTTTCCCTGCGCCCGAATATGCGGCGACGCGCTTACAAAACCGGTCGGCGAATGAATAAAATTGAAAATAATTGGAACTCCTTCTTTCGCTCATACCGGGTCCGGCGCGGTCAAGGCCGCAGCCGCCGCACCCTTGCCGCGTGTCCGCACATTCACGGCTTGTCCCGTTTTGAGACGAACGACCGCGCCTCCGGGCTCCGGCGCCGGGGGAACTTTTTCGCTCGGACTCGGAGAAGACGGCTGCCAATTGTGCTTGCTCGCCACCTCGACGCGGTTTCGCCCTTTCGCCTTGGCGACATAGAGCGCTTCGTCGGCGATCGACAGCAGCGAATCCAGATTGGTCTCGGAATCGGTGGTGACCGTGATTCCGGCGGAAAGCGATCCGTGCACCGGATGGCCGTCGATCTCGCTCGCGGCCTGTGCGAAGGCCGTGCGTACGCGTTCGGCCGCCGCTACCGCCGCGTCGATATCCATGTTCGGCAGAATGGCGGCGAATTCCTCGCCGCCCAAGCGGCCGAATATATCGGTCGATCGCAAATTGGCGGTCGCCGTATTCGCGAACACTTTCAGCACGCGGTCGCCGATCGCGTGTCCGAAGCGATCGTTGATCGCCTTGAAGAAGTCGAGATCGAACATCAGCGCCGCCACCGGACGGTCGGGAGCCGCTTTGGTGCGGATCAAGGTGTTGCCGGTGTCGATTACCGCGCGGCGGTTGGGAACACCCGTCAGGGGGTCGGTGCTCGCCGCCGTCTTGTGGATGCGCTCGTTGCGCTCCTTCGCCATCGCCAGCACGATAAAGGCGGAGGCGATCACGTAGAGCAGCGTCTCCAAGGCCAACAGCGCGATCCAGCCGTTTGAAAAGAGCGGCGCCTCCCGCCCCTCCGTCTGCCACATGGTGAGCGGGATCTGGGCGGGAAAAATCAGGCCGTGAAGGACAAGCACCAGCATCGCCGGCCAGCGCGTAACGAGCTTCTCCGCCCGCCCACTCCACAATTCGAAGGCGGTCACCAGCGTGTAGTTGGAGACGATCAGCGAACTCACGATCATCCGGCCCGTGACCGAAGCCGAGAAAGCCGGGATCAGGCAGGCAAGCAGCCAAATCAGGGCGCCCGCGAACATCGAGAAAGGCCGCACGGGTTTGTCGTCGAAGAGCCGCGCGCCGTTCCACGACAGTCCGCAAGCCGCGAACAGAAGCGCGCTCGCGATATCGATCGATGCCGCGTTCGATACCGGCAATTGTCCGCTCAAGAGCGCGATCGACAATCCGGCGACGAGATAGGCAACGCCCCACCAGGCAAGCGCCTGGATGCTGCGATCCTGTACCCACACGAACAGGAGCAACAGCCCCAGGATCGCTGTGACGAAGATCGAAACGATGATCAGGGTTGGAATGTCGAGCAGCATCGGTTCTTCCGCATCTCCTGCGCCGAGCATGCGGCAGGCGCGTTGCGAATTTCCTTACCCGACGCTTGCAATATGAATGGTCGCGGTTCGACTTCACGCAAGCATTGCGCAAGGTTGTTCCCGGCTTGCCGCGAAGGGTAGAATTTTCTGGAAATGTCTTGGCTTAGCAGCCCGTCTCTGCGAGATATTCGTTCTATGCGCAACATGACCAAGCGCCGCCCGGCAAAACCGACGCATCTTTTCGTCAGCTTGTCCGTTTTCGCGCTCGCCTGCTTGATCGCGAGCGCGCATCTCGTCCTCCCCGCGGGCGCGCAGCCGGCGGCCGCGCGGCCGCCGATCTCGCAGGTGCAGATGGAAAAGCTCTTGCGGGTGATCGACAAGCGCGGCGAAAACGTACGCCTTAACGACCGGATCAGCGCAGCCTTGGGGCTCGGCGAAGGCCTGATCATACGTCAGGCCACCGCGAGCGACCCGGTCGCCCACGAATCCTATTTTTTCGCGGCGATCCCCGCCTCGGGACAATATCTCGTCGGCACGCGCCAGTTGATCGGCGGCGACATTTTTCTGATCGATCCCGATTTGCGGCTCGTCGCAGGCGTCTCGGCGGGAACCGAGGTTCAAAAGATTCCGCTGCTGGAGGCCGGGAAAAAACTCCAGGACATCCTCGCAAAATTCGAGGCGTTCCTCGAGATGAACTGACGCTACGCCGCGACCGTCGTCACGTCCTCGTCCGGCAGTTCCGGCACCAGCGCGACGGTTTCGTCTCCCGCGAGTTCCACTCGATTGCGGCCGTGCGCCTTGGCGCGATAGAGCGCCTCGTCGGCGGCCTCCGCCAGCCCTTCGAGATCGGCCGCCTCGTCCGCCCGGCAACAGGCGACGCCGACGCTGACCGTGACTTCGACCGTCTCGCCTTCGATCTGCTCGCCGGCGGCGGCGAATTTTTCGCGGATGCGCTCGGCGATACGCATGACCGCGGCCTCGTCGGCGCCGCTCAAGATCGCCGCGAATTCCTCACCGCCGAGCCGGCCGGCGATGTCCTCGGGCCGCAAGTTTGTCCGCAAGATTCCGGCGAAAAGGCGGAGCGCGAGATCGCCAATCGCATGGCCGTGGGTATCGTTGACGCTCTTGAACCAGTCGAGATCGAACACGAGGAAGGCAAGCGCCGTGCCGTTGCGTTCACGCTGCTTCAGGCGGCGCTCGGCTAAATCGATGAAGGCGCGGCGGTTGAAGAGCGCCGTCAGCGGATCGGTCATCGCCGCCTGTTTGTGCGCGAGTTCCGTGCGCTCTTTGGTGAGCGCCAGGAACAGAAAGTAGACCGCGATGATGTAGAGGAGCGTCGAGGCGCTGAAGATCGCGTACCAGACCGATTGCAGCGCCTCCACGCTATTGATCGCGGTTTGCGCGAGCGGATAG
>JBGPVT010000120.1:0-6340 GCA_041491825.1 Xanthobacteraceae bacterium
GGATGCATGACATGCTGCACCGCATGCAGGACGAGCGGCTGATCGGGCTCCTCGGCGAGCCGCACGATCCCCTTCAGCCGCAGCAGCTTCGCGCCATGAATCGAGCGCAGTAGATCGAGAAACGATTCCAGCGTCGCGATCGGAATCGCGTCCTCGCTCGCGAGCGTGAACACGCGAATGCGGTCGTCGTGATGATGATGATGGTGGCGGTGATCGGGGTCGTTCTCATCGTGATGATGATGCGCGTGCTCCGCGGCCTCGACCGCGGCCTCGGCGAGCCAGCGCTTCACATCCGGAATTTTGCTCGCAGGATCGTAGAGACCCGCGTCAAGGAGGGCGGCGGCCGTTGCTTCTCCCTTCGCAGCGTCGAGGATGGGCGCCCCCGGATTGAGCGCCTTGAGCCGCGCGCGCAAGGCCGCGATCGCCTCGGCGCCCGCGAGATCGGTCTTGGTGAGCACGAGCCGGTCGGCGACCGCCGCCTGTTTCACCGCCTCGCGATGCTCGTCGAGCGTGGCGTTTCCGTTCACCGCGTCAACGAGCGTGACCACGCCGTCGAGCCGGTAGCGCTGCACGAGATAGGGATGCGTCATCGTCGCGTGCAGGACGGAGGCGGGATCCGCGAGGCCTGTCGTCTCGATGACCACGCGCCGGAACGGCGTGTTCTTGCCGTTATCCTGCCGGCGCAGAATATCCTCGAGCGAGGTGACGAGATCGCCGCGCACGGAGCAGCAGAGACAGCCGCCGGGCAAAAGCACGGTCTCGCCGTCGAGAATTTCATAGAACAGATGATCGAGGCCGATTTCGCCGACCTCGTTCACGAGCACGGCGGTATCGCGAAGCCCGGGATCCCGCAGCAGCCGGTTGAGAAGCGTGGTCTTGCCGGCGCCGAGGAAACCCGTAATGACGCTCAGCGGAACCGGCTCCACGGGACCGAGCTTGCGCGCCGCGCTCTCGCCCGTCGTCAATGGTTCAGAGTTTCGGTCGCGGCCGCGGCAGCGGCGCGGTCGCCGGCAACTGCAAGGCGGGCTCGGAGTCCGCCGTCATGTTGCGCAACTCGGGCACGAGCACGAGCGAGCTTTCGGGCGCGAACGCCTGCGCCGATCGCGGTAGCGCGTCCGACTTTCCGGCCTGCGGCGCCGATTTCTCTTTCAGGGCGGCCGGAGGTACGGCCTCTCCGCTCGCCGCCGCCACCACCCGCCGAACGGGCTCTGCCGGTTCGGATGCGGGTACCGGAGCGCTCGGACGCACGGCCGGCGGGGCGAATTCCGCCATGCCGGATTTAAGCGGCGCGAATTCAAGCGGTTGATTCGGCGAAGCGGCATGTTCGGACGTGGCGTCGGCGGCGGCGGGCTGCGCCGAAAGCGGCAGGAAGGGTCCTCCCTGCGGAGACACGACCTTGGCGACTGCGGGCTTCTCGGCCGGCTGCTCGCTGTTCTGCGACCCCTTCTTTTTTCTCCTGCCCTTCCCCTTGTTGGCTGCGTCCTCGGCCATCTTCGCCTGCGCCTGCGGCGAGGCTACGACCGTCACTGGAATCGGCTCCATCGACGGCGGCAGATCCGTCAACAGCGGCTGCTTCGGACCTTTCGCGCCCCCCGATCGCGAATCCGAATCCTGATTATCCGCCGTATCATCCTCGATGTCGGATTCGGACGGCGCATGCTTGCGGCCCCTGCCGCATATATCATCCTGAATGTTCACGGGCGCGACCGCGAGGTTTTGAATCGCATCTATCGTGCCGGGCTCCCGCCGGAACACGGCGGAAATCGAGGCGAGCGGTGAAAATCCTTTTTCCAAGAGCCGCGCCACGTCCTCGTTTCGCCGCGCGCCGGAATAGCCGCCGAACACGACCGCGATCAGCCGCTTGTTGCCGCGCTTGGCGCTGGCGACGATATTGAAGCCGGAGGCGCAGATGAAGCCGGTCTTCATGCCGGTCGCGCCGACATAATGGTCGATTAATTTGTTGTGATTGCGCAGGACGCGCTTGCCGAACTTGATCGCGGGAATACGAAACAACATTTCGTGTTCCGGAAACTCGCGGTAAATCGCGCGGGCGAGAACCGCCATATCGCGCACGCTCGTCACCTGGCCGTCGTCGGGCAATCCGTTCGGGTTCTCGTAATGGGTGGCCGTCATGCCGAGCTCGGCGGCCGTGCGATTCATCTCGGCGACGAATGCCGGCACCGATCCATCGATGCCCTCGGCGAGCACGACCGCGATGTCGTTCGCCGATTTCACCAGCAACATCTTGAGCGCGTTATCGACGCTCACTTGCGTACCGGCGGGGAAACCCATCTTGGTCGGGTCCTGCGCCACGGCATTTTCCGAAACCATCAGAAGCGTGTCGGGCTTCACGCGCCCCTCGCGCATGGCCCGGAAGGCGACGAAGGTGGTCATCAGTTTCGTCACCGAAGCCGGATGCCAGGGTTGGCCCGCTTCGGAATGAGCGAGCACCCGGCCGCTGTCGGCGTCGATCAGGACATAGGGACCGGCCGCCGCGGGGCGCGCGAGCGCCGAGAGCAAAAGGCCGGCTAGCCCAAGGCAAACAAATCCGCTGGTACGGCCAAAAATGCTATGCACGCGGCGAGTTCCCGTCGTCCCTTTTGGATCGAAAAGCGATAGCAATCGGGTAAGGGCGGAATTACGGCGGGCGCGAGCCCAAATCCACCCCCTTCGTCTATCCTCCCGACCGGTCTCCGGCAAACAGGCTCGCCGGACCTCCGCACAACGCTTATATTCCGTCAGTAACCATTCCGGAGCAACCCTCATGACTGCCTGTATTGTGGGCCTCGCCCACACGCCGTTCGGCAAGCTCGATAGCGAAAGCGTCGAGAGCCTGATCGTCCGCGTCGCGAAGGAAGCGCTCGCCGACGCCGGAATCGAAGCCGCCGATGTCGACGAAATCTTGCTCGGGCACTTCAATGCGGGCTTCAGCGCCCAGGACTTCACCGCCGCACTGGTTTTGCAGGCCGACCCCGGCTTCCGCTTCAAGCCCGCGACGCGCGTCGAGAACGCCTGCGCGACGGGCTCGGCCGCGGTCCATCAGGGGTTGAAGGCCATCGCCGCGAAAAGCGCGCGCATCGTGCTCGTGGTTGGCGTCGAGCAGATGACCAAGACGCCGGGACCGGAGATCGGGAAAAATCTCTTGAAGGCCTCTTACCTGCCGGAGGACGGCGCGATCGAGGGCGGCTTCGCCGGCGTGTTCGGAAAAATCGCCGGCTCCTATTTCCAGAAATACGGCGACAAGTCCGACGCGCTCGCTAGAATCGCGGCGAAGAATCACAAGAACGGCGTCGCCAATCCGTTCGCCCAACTGCGCAAGGATTTCGGCTATGAATTCTGCCGCACGGAGAGCGACAAGAACCCGCGCGTCGCCGGGCCCTTGAAGCGCACCGACTGTTCGCTCGTCTCCGACGGCGCCGCCGCCATCGTGCTCGCCGATGTGGAAACCGCCGAGCGGCTCGGCAAGCCGTTGATCGCTTTTCGCGCCGCCGCTCACGCGCAGGACTTCCTGCCGATGTCGAAGCGCGATATTCTGAAGTTCGAGGGCTGCACCGAGGCCTGGGCGCGCGCGCTGAAGCAGGCGGGCCTCGGCCTCTACGACCTTTCCTTCGTCGAGACGCATGACTGCTTCACCATCGCGGAACTGATCGAATACGAGGCGATGGGGCTCGCCAAGCCCGGGCAAGGCGCACGCATCCTCGACGAAGGCATCGTCGAGAAGAACGGCAAGCTTCCGGTCAATCCGTCCGGCGGGCTCAAGTCCAAGGGCCATCCGATCGGCGCCACCGGCGTCTCCATGCACGCGATCAGTGCGATGCAATTGCGAGGCGAGGCCGGCGACATGCAAATTGCGGACGCCCGCCTCGCCGGCATTTTCAACATGGGCGGGGCCGCGGTCGCGAATTACGTCTCGATTCTCGAACGGCTGCGCTGAGCATGATCCTGAAAAAGCCTGTCCCGGACTTGATCCGGGGTGGAAACCGGTTTTCAGAAAAGATCATGCTCCGGCAAAATGCATGATCCCGAAAAAGCCTGCCCCGGACTTGATCCGGGGTGGGAACCGCTTTTCGGAAAAGATCGTGCTCTCACAAAAAGGTTATTCCGCCGGGCGCGCGATCGCGACCCGCTCGGGCTCGGGTGCCGCCATGAACTGCGCGCGCGCGAGCGTGGCGAAGCGGCCGTTTAGCTTCACGAGTTCGTCGAAGCTTCCCTGCTCGACGATCCTGCCGTCGTGGAAGACGAAAATGCGGTCGGCATTGCGCACCGTCGCGAGCCTGTGCGCGATCACGAAGGTGGTGCGGCCCTTCATCACCTCGTCGAGCGCGAGCTGCACCTTGCGCTCGGTGGTGGCATCGAGCGCGCTCGTCGCCTCGTCGAGAATGAGAATGGGCGGATCCTTCAGCAGCGCGCGCGCGATCGCGATCCGCTGACGCTCGCCGCCCGATAGCTGCCGCCCGCGCTCGCCGACAATGGAACCGACGCCCCCGGGCGCCCGCGCCACGAGTTCGCTCGCCTGCGCGCGCGCGAGCGCTTCGGCCATTTCCGGCCGCGTCGCGTCCGGATTGCCGGCGCGCAGGTTTTCCTCGATCGAGCGGTTGAAGAGCAGCGCCTCCTGGAACACGACGCCGATATTGCGCCGAAGCGATGCGAGCGTGACGTCGCGGATGTCGTGCCCGTCGATGCGAATAACGCCCTTTTGCGGGTCCCAGGCGCGATGCAGGAGCGAGAGCGCCGTCGATTTGCCGGCGCCGGTTTCGCCCACCACCGCGACCGTCTCGCCGGGCTCGACGCGAAAGCTGATGTCGTCGACCGCCGCGCGCTTGCCGTCGTAGGAAAGCGACACATGGTCGAACTCGACGAGCCCCTTCGCGCGGCCGAGCTCGACCGCGCCGGGGCGGTCCTTGACCGGCGTCGTATCGAGCACCTCGAAGAATTGCGCGAGCCGCGGCGCATCGAGCACGAGGCGGTTGGTGAAGCCGACGACGAGCTCGAGCTTGCCCACGAACAGCGTTGCGATGCTCACGAAGGTGACGATCTCGCCGATGGTCACGAGATTGCGGATGTGCAGCCAGGTGCCGACGAGGAAAATCGCCAGAATCGTGATCGTCGTCGCCGCCCGCGTCGCCACCGAGACCACCGCCCACCAGGTCAGAACCGGAATTTGCGCCGCCAGGAGCCTTCCCGCGACGTCCTTGATATCCCTCACCTCGGCGTCGACGCGCGTGAAACTTTGCACCAGCGCGATATTGCCCAACGCATCCGATGTTCGCTCGGCAAGGTCGCTATGAAAGCGCTCGACGCCGAGCTGCTGCTGTTCGGTCTGGCGCAGCGCATAGGACGTGATAGCCGCGAAAACGATCATCAACCCGACGAGGAGAAGCCCGAGCCGCCAGTTCAGGTAGACCGCGACCGGCAACATCACGAAGATCGTGACGAAGGCCGCGAAATGATCGCGGAAGAACGAGAGCCACAGGCCCCAGAGCGAGTCGGCGCCCTGCAGCATGACCTTCATCAGCCGCCCCGAATGGGTGCCGGTGTGATAGGCGAGCGGCAGATGCAAAACGTGCTCGAAATATTTCGTGATGATGGCGAGCCGCCGGCGATGCGAGAGCCGGTCGGAGTGCAGCGCGAGAAACACGCCCGCGGCGATGCTGAAGAGACCAAAGCCGCCCCATGCCGCCAGCAGCGGCACGAGTTCGTCAAACGACGGCGCCCGCTGCGCGGCTTGCGCGCCGATGAGCGCGTCGATGACCCGCCCGAACAAGACGGGCTCGGCGAACTGGGCGGCCGCGAGCGCGACATTGGCGAGCGCGAGCGCCACGCCGAGCCGCCGCTCGGGGCCGAGCATCGCGAAAACGCGGAGATAAAGACGGAGGAAGGACATGAACTCGCCCGGGCTTTGACCCGCACTCTAGCGGGCTTGCGGCCGGCGGCAACGTTGCGGGTCAGCGGCTCAATTGGCCTTGCGAAGGGCGGGGGAGGGCAAAAAAGAGGCGTCGAATACGGCGCCGGGATCGGGCTTTTGCTTGAACGGATAGACGAGGGCGATCAGGTCGATGGACTTCGCGAACCGCTGCGCGTCGACCGCGCCATAGCCATGGGCCTTCACCTCCGGCGTCAGGATGTTGTCGCGGATCGCCATTTTGAGGCGCTCGAGCTCGAGGTCTTTTCGCAGCGCCGGATTCCTTTTGATCACCGAATCGATCGCGGCCGAGGCCTTCGACAGCGAATCCTTCAACGCTTTGGTGAACGCGCGGAGAAAGGCCTTCACCGCCTCCGGGTTCTCGTCGGCGAACTTTTGGCTCACGAGAATCGCGTTGCCGTAAAGATTGACGCCGTA
>JBGPVT010000121.1:0-6327 GCA_041491825.1 Xanthobacteraceae bacterium
CATCGCCGACGATGGCTTGATGTCGAGGCCGCCGGTGTCGAACACGACGCCCTTGCCGACGAGCGCGACCTTGGGATGTTTCGCCTCGCCCCAGCGGAGATCGATCAGCCGCGGCGCCCGCGCCGACGCCTTCCCCACCGCGTGCACGAGCGGAAAGTTCTCCTTCAGCAAATCGTCGCCGACGACGGAGCGCATGGAAGCGCCGAAGCGTTTGGCGAGTGAGCGCGCGGCTTCCTCGATCTCGGCGGGGCCGAGATCGTTCGCCGGCGTGTTGACGAGATCGCGCACGAGAAAGACGGCCTCGACGATGCGGGAAAGTTCCGCTCCGTCGATATCTCGCGGCAATTCGAGGCGGGGCGTTTTGCTTTTTTCTTCCGGCGCGCGGTAACGCGAGAAGCGATAGAGGCCGAGCGCGAAGGCGAGTGCCGCAAGCCGGGGATCGGCGGGCGGCGAGGCGAAACGCCAAACGCCCCCGGGAAGCAGGGTCGCGAGCTTGCCCGGCAGCAGCGGATCGCGGGCGCGGGCCGAAGGCGGGTCGCAGGCGAGAAGCGCGCCGGCGATTCCGCTTTCGCCGGGAAGCAGGAGAAAGCTCCCGGCTTTCGGTTCGAAGCCGCTCGCCTCCGCGAAGGCGGCGGCGTCCCGCGGCAGCGTCGCGCGCACCCCCGGCCATGAATCGGCATCGACGCACCAGACGGGTTTCGCGGCGGGAGCCGAGCCCGAGGGAACGAAGGCGGAATGAAGGGAAGCGCTCAAAGCGAGAACCTATTCGTAGCCGCGCGCCCCATGATTTAGCACGGGCGGAATTGCCCGGAATGCAGGCGCGGGCGCGGGAATCCACGTTTAACCAGACATTAGGGTTAATCGTCTATTACCGCGAGGCCGGAATTCCGAGCCGGCGTATTGAAGCGTGAAGTCGTGGAGCGTGAAATGGCCTCGTATCAGCGTCGCGCGGACAGATCGAAATTCCGGAGCCCTTCTTCGCTCGCAATCGCCGCGGTGCTCGCCGCCGCGCTCGGCGGCTGCGCGGCGAATCGCGCCGACGTCACGGGCTCGATCCCGGCGGCCTCGGCGAAAATGAGCGAAACCGACTGGCGGCAACGCGCCGATTCCCTTCGCGAGCGTTATCGCGCGAACCCCTCCGATCCCGAGATGGCGATCGCCTACGCCCAGGCGCTGCGGGCAACCGGCCAGTATTCGCAGGCCGCCGCCGTCTTGCAGCAGGCCTCGATCCGCAATTCGCGGAATCCCGGCGTGCTCGGCGCCTATGGCCGCGCGCTCGCCGACCTCGGCCAATACAACCAAGCGCTCGATGTGCTTTCCAAGGCGCACACGCCCGATCAGCCGGATTGGCGCATCCTGAACGCACAAGGCGCCGTGCTCGACCAGATGGGCAACCACGTTGAGGCGCGCCGCTATTACGAAACCGCGCTTAAGATCGCGCCGGAAGAGCCCGCAATCCTCTCCAATCTCGGCCTTTCCTACGCGCTGTCGAAAGACCTCGCGAGCGCCGAGAAGACGCTGAAGCAGGCGGCGAGCCGGCCGAATTCCGAGCCGCGCGTGCGCCAAAACCTCGCGCTCGTGCTCAGCTTGCAGGGAAAATTCCAGGAGGCCGAACGCGCCGCCGCCGACGACCTGCCGCCGGAAGAGGCGCGGGCGAACATCGCCTATATGCGCGAGATGATGAAAGAACGCGATCCCTGGAAGACGCTGGCCGCGACCAAGCCCACGGCCTGAAGCGGACGCCTTACTTTCAAACTTGAAATCGCGAAAATCGCGGCGGCGCTCAAGCCGCAATCGCCGACGCGCGGCCAAGCGCGGGCCTTAGCGCAACTCCATCACGCGGATGAAGGCGGGGCCGAGAATGACCACGAACAAGACCGGCAGGAAGAACAGGATCATCGGCACGGTGAGCTTCGGCGGCAGCGCCGCCGCCTTCTTCTCCGCTTCGGCCATGCGCATGTCGCGGTTTTCCTGCGCCAAGACGCGCAACGCCGTCCCGAGCGGCGTGCCGTAACGCTCCGCCTGCACGAGCGCGGTGCAGACGGCCTTGACGCCGTCGAGGTTGGTGCGCGTCGCGAGATTGTCGTAGGCCGACCGGCGGTCCTGCAAATAGGAAAGCTCGGCGGTCGTCAGCGTGAATTCCTCGGCGAGCGGAATCGACTGGGTGCCGATCTCCTGGCTCACGCGGCGGAAGGCGACCTCGATCGACATGCCGGATTCGACGCAAATCAACAGGAGATCGAGCGCATCGGGAAACGCGCGGCGGATCGACAGCTGCCGCCGCTTGGTGAGATTCTTCAAGAACAGATGAGGCAGCTTCATGCCGAGCCAGGCGGCGGCGAGCGCCGCCGCGATCTTCACCATCACCGGCCAGCCGAATTCGACGATGACGAATATATAAAGAATCGCGAACGTGAACATCAGGATCGGCGCGATCAGCCGGAAAAACAGGAACGCCACATAGGGCCCCTGCCCGCGATAACCCGCCTGCATGAGCGTCGCGCGCGCTTCGTCCTGGCCGAGATGCTTCTTCAGATTGAGCTGCTCGACGATCTTCTGCATGTAGGCCTTGGGCTCGCTGCGGAGCACGACGCGCTCGCCGCGCGCGAGCTTCTCGCGTTCGCGCGCCCTGATCTTGCCGCGCTCGATGGCGACGGCCTTCATGCGGCGGCCGAGATTGTCGCTGGCGAGATACGGCATCGCGATCGTGATCACCGTCGCCATCGCGGCGATCGCGGTGAAGACCGTCACCAGGAAGCGCGTGTCGTGCAGCTTGTCGATCAGGAGTTCGATCATCCAAGCACCTCAGAAATCGAAATTGATCATCTTGCGCATGACCATGATGCCGATCCCCATCCACACGCCGCTGGCAAAAAGCATCATGTGCCCGGTCGGATGCGTCCATAAGAGCTCGATGTAATTCGGGCTCGTGAGATAGACGAGCAGCATCACGGCGATGGGCAGCGAGCCGATGATTGCGGCCGAGGCCTTGGCCTCCATGCTCATCGCCTGAATCTTCGCCTTCATCTTCTTGCGGTCGCGCAAGACGCGCGACAGATTGCCGAGCGCTTCCGAGAGCGAGCCGCCCGCCTTTTGCTGGATCGCGACGACGATACCGAAGAAATTCGCTTCCGGGACCGGGATGCGCTCATAGAGCTTGGCGGCGGCGTCGGCGAGCGGAATTCCCATCGCCGCGGATTCGGCGATGGCGCGGAATTCGCTCTTCACCGGTTCCTGCGTTTCGGCCGCGATGATGCGGATACAATCGCCGATCGGAAGCCCCGCTTTCACGCCGCGCACGATCACGTCGACCGCGTTCGGCAATTCCGCGAGGAATTTGTTCTCGCGGCGCGTCCGCAAGAAGCCGAGCACCCAACGCGGCGCGGCGAGCCCGGCCGCGAGCGCGATCACGGCGGCGGCATAGAGCGGGGCGCCCATGAACCAGGAGACGACGAGGACGACGAGCCCCGCGCCCGCGCTCGCCATCCAGAACTGGCGCGTGCTCCAGGTAAGACCGGCCCGCTGCAAACGAACGCGGATCGGAGGGCGCTTCGAATTCTTTTGCCGCTCTTCGAGCTGCTTCAGCGTGTCTTCCACCGCCTGGCGGCGGGTGGCGGCGGGGTCGACGCTCTTGCGGGATCGGCGCACCTCGCCCTGATCGGCCGAGACGTCGCGCATGCGCTGCTCGACGCGCTTCTCGCCGGACAGCAGCGGATAGAGAAAAACGTAGGCGACGCCGCCTACGGCGACGGTGATGAGAAACGTGAAGGCGAGGGGTCCGAGCATGGCGTCACTGACGCAACGGCTCTTCGGCCTCGGAGGCATCGAGGGCGGCGGCGAGACGTTGATCCTCGCCGAAATAGCGCGCGCGATCCCAGAAGCGCGGCTGTCCGATTCCGGTCGAGCGGTGCTTGCCGACGATGCGGCCGTTCTTATCCTCGCCGATCATGTCGTAGACGAACAAATCCTGCGTAATGACGACGTCGCCCTCCATGCCCACCACTTCGGTGACGTGGGTGATGATGCGAGAGCCGTCGCGCAGGCGCGCGGCCTGTATGATGACGTCGATCGAGGCGACCACCATCTCGCGGATGGTGCGCGGCGGCAGCTGGAAGCCGCCCATCGTGATCATCGATTCGAGGCGCGAGAGCGCCTCGCGCGGGCTGTTCGCGTGCAGCGTGCCCATCGAGCCGTCGTGGCCGGTGTTCATCGCCTGCAACAGGTCGAATGCCTCGGGTCCGCGCACCTCGCCGACGATGATGCGCTCGGGACGCATACGCAGGCAGTTGCGCACGAGGTCGCGCATTTTGACCTCGCCCTCGCCTTCGAGATTGGGCGGGCGCGACTCGAGGCGCACCACATGCGGCTGCTGCAGCTGCAATTCGGCCGCGTCCTCGCAGGTGATGATGCGCTCGTCGTCGTCGATATAACGGGTGAGGCAGTTCAGCAACGTCGTCTTGCCGGAGCCGGTGCCGCCGGAAATCAGCGTGTTCACCCGGCAACGCCCGATCACCTTCAGAAGGTCGGCGCCGTGCTGTGAGATGGAGCCGTATTTGACGAGCTGTTCGAGCGTCAGCTTGTCGCGGCGAAATTTGCGGATGGTGAGCGCGGGACCGTCGATCGACAGCGGCGGCACGATGACGTTGACGCGCGAGCCGTCCGGCAGGCGCGCGTCGCAGATCGGGCTCGATTCGTCGACGCGGCGGCCGATCTGGCTGACGATGCGCTGGCAGATGTTGTGAAGCTGCTGGTTGTCGCGAAAACGGATGCCGGTCCGCTGAATCTTGCCCTGGACTTCGATGTAGACCGTGTTCGAACCGTTCACCATGATATCGGCGATGTCGTCGCGCGCGAGCAAGGGCTCCAGCGGACCATAGCCGAGCACGTCGTTGCAGATGTCCTCGAGCAGCTCCTCCTGCTCGGAGATCGACATCACCACGTTCTTGATGGCGATGATTTCGTTGACGATGTCGCGAATCTCTTCGCGCGCCGCCAACGGATCGAGCTTGGAGAGCTGGGTGAGATCGATCGCCTCGATCAAGGCGCCGAAGATCTGTCCCTTGGTTTCATAGAAGCTTTCCGAGCGCCGCCCTTCCATGACGGTCTGCGGACCCGCGGGCGCGATCGGCGGCGAGGCGACGGCGGCCCCGTTCGGGACGCCGGCGGCCGCGATATTGTGCGCAGAAGGTTGTGGCTGGATCGGCTGCGGGCGCGGCGCTTCCATGACGCGCGCGGCCGGCTCGTGCGCGGCCGGCGACGGCTGCGCCGGCTCACGCCGCTGCGATTCGTTCCCTGAAGCCCGCTTGCCGAACATGCGCTTTCCCTTGTTCGCCGGAACTCACGTCTACCGGCCCCGCAGCTTGGCGAGGAGCGGCGACAGGAGGTCGCGCTTCTGTTTTTTCACCTCGGCGCGGCCGGTCAGTGCCTTCGCCACCATCAAAAATGTTTCCGCGATCTTGTGGCTCGAGGAAACCTCCGCGATCATTTGGCCGTTATTGGCGGCGGTACCGAACAATTGCGGATCGAACGGAATTGCCGCGACCGCTTCGGCCTCCAGCGCCTTGGCAAAATCGGCGGTGCGCACCTCGGGGCGCTTCGCCATACCAACTTGATTCAACAGGTAGAGCGGCATCCGGTCATTGGGCCGGGCATTGCGCACGAAATCGAACAGGTTCTTCGCATTGCGCAGATTGGCGAGATCGGGATAGGTGACGAGCAACACCTGGTCGGCGCCGACAAGCGCGCGTTTCGCCCATGCCGTCCACAAATGCGGCAGATCGAGCACGATATAGGGCACCGATTCCCGCATCACATCGAGGATCGGATCGAAGGTTTCGGTGCCGAAGTCGTACTCGCGCTCGAGCGTCGCCGGCGAGGCGAGCAGACTGAGGTGATCGGTGCATTTTGAAAGCAAGCGATCGACGAAGGCGCTGTCGACCCGGTCGGGCGAGAATACCGCATCGGCGATGCCCTGGGGCGGATCCTGATTGAAGTCGAGCCCGGCGGTGCCGAATGGGAGATCGAGATCGGCGATCACGGTATCGAGCGCGAGGTCGCGGGCGATCGCAAAAGCGGTGTTGTGGGCCACCGTCGAGGCGCCGACCCCGCCCTTGGCGCCAATGATCGCGATGACGCGGCCGAGCGGTACGGCATCGGGTACGCAAAATAGGCCGGATACGGCGCGCACCACATCGATCGGAGCCAGCGGCGAGATCAGATAGTCGCTGATCCCGCGGCGCACGAGCTCGCGATAGAGGATGATGTCGTTGAGGCGGCCGACGACGACGACCTTGGTTCCAGCGTCGCATACTTCGGCGAGGCGATCGA
>JBGPVT010000122.1:0-6310 GCA_041491825.1 Xanthobacteraceae bacterium
AGCGCCTATCTCGAAGGACTGAACCCCGAGCAGTTGCAGGCGGTCGAAACGCTCGACGGGCCGGTGCTCGTGCTCGCGGGGGCAGGCACCGGCAAGACGCGCGTGCTGACGACCCGCATCGCGCACATCCTCGCCACCGGCCGCGCCTTCCCCTCGCAAATCCTCGCCGTCACCTTCACCAACAAGGCGGCGCGCGAGATGAAGGATCGCGTCGCCGCCATGGTGGGCGAGGTGGTCGAGGGCATGCCATGGCTCGGCACCTTCCATTCGATCGGCGCGAAGATCCTCCGCCGTCACGCCGAACTCGTCGGGCTCAAGTCCAATTTCACCATTCTCGACACCGACGATCAAATTCGGTTGCTCAAACAAATCCTTTCCGCCGCCGACATCGACGACAAGCGCTGGCCGGCGCGGGTGCTCGCCGCCATGATCGACGGCTGGAAGAACCGCGGGCTTCTGCCCGACAAGGTGCCGGTGGGCGAGGCGGCCGCGTTCGGCGACGGCCGCGGGGCCGGGCTTTACGCCGCCTATCAGGCGCGGCTGAAGACGCTCAACGCCGCCGATTTCGGCGATCTCCTGCTCGAAAACCTGCGGCTCTTCGGCAAGGAGCCGGACGTGCTCGCGCAATACCAGTCGCGTTTTCGCTACATGCTGGTCGACGAATATCAGGACACCAACGTCGCGCAGTATTTGTGGCTCCGCCTGCTCGCGCAAGGCCAGCGCAATCTCTGTTGCGTCGGCGACGACGACCAGTCGATCTACGGCTGGCGCGGGGCGGAGGTCGACAACATCCTGCGCTTCGAGCACGACTTTCCCGGCGCCAAGGTGATCCGCTTGGAGCGCAACTACCGCTCGACCGGCCACATCCTCGCCGCCGCCTCGCATCTGATCACGCACAACGAAAGCCGGCTCGGCAAGACGCTCCGCACCGAGAGCGAACAAGGCGACAAGGTGACCGTCACCGGTGCCTGGGATTCCGAGGAAGAAGCGCGCGCGATCGGCGACGAGATCGAAACGCTGCGCCGGCAAGGCCACAAGCTTTCCGAAATCGCCATTCTCGTCCGCGCCTCGTTCCAGATGCGCGAGTTCGAGGACCGCTTCGTCACGCTCGGAATGCCCTATCGGGTGGTCGGCGGCCCGCGCTTCTACGAGCGCGCGGAAATCCGCGACGCGCTCGCCTATTTCCGCTGCATCGTCTCGCCCGCCGACGATCTCGCCTTCGAGCGCATCGTCAACGTGCCGAAGCGGGGCTTGGGCGAATCCACGATGCAGACGCTGCACGACTACGCGCGCGCCAACAACGCGCCGCTGATGGAGGCGGCGCGCGCGCTTTCCGCGACCGAGGAATTGAAGCCGAAGCCGCGCGGTGCGCTACGCGATCTGACCCTCGCGTTTGAGCGCTGGCGCGGGCAGATGGAAGCGATGCCGCATACGGAACTCGCCGAGATCGTGCTCGAAGAATCCGGCTACACCGACATGTGGCAGAACGACCGCTCGGCCGACGCCGCGGGCCGCCTCGAAAACCTGAAAGAGCTCGTGCGCTCGATGGAGGCGTTCGACAATCTGCCCGGCTTCCTTGAGCACATCTCGCTCGTGATGGACGTCGAAAGCGGCGCCGGGCAGGACGCGGTCAATGTGATGACGCTGCATTCGGCCAAGGGGCTCGAATTCGACACCGTATTCCTGCCGGGCTGGGAGGAGGGGCTGTTGCCCCACCAGCGCTCGCTCGACGAGCAGGGGCGTGCCGGCCTCGAAGAAGAGCGGCGGCTCGCGCATGTCGGGCTCACCCGCGCGCGTCTTCGCGCCAAGCTCTATTTTGCCTCGCACCGGCGCATTCACGGTTTGTGGAACTCGACCGTGGCGAGCCGCTTTCTCGACGAATTGCCGGAGGCGAGCGTCGAGGTGGCCGAGGCGAAGGGCGGCTGGGGTCAGCCGGCGAGCCGCTTCGACCGGGTCGAGCCGTTCTCCTCGACCTATGGCACGCCCGGCTGGCAGCGCGGCCGCGCGCAACGGGACGGGAACAGCGCCAAGGGCTTCGCGGACAAACGCCAGCGCGGCTTCAAGGGCGGGCCGGTCACCATCGACGGCAAGGTCGTCGGGCGCGCATCGGCGCCGCGCGCGGCCTTCGCCTTGGGCGAGCGCGTGTTCCACACGAAATTCGGCTACGGCGAAGTGACCGAAGTCGACGGCAACAAGCTTACCGTGCAGTTCGACAAGGCGGGCGAGAAGCGGGTGATCGACACCTTCATCGAGCGGGTTTGAGCGGCTTTGCGCGACCGCGCGCCACGCGGCGCTTCCATCATGATGTTTGTTGCGGCCGATGAGGCGACCGCAAAGCGGCTCGCGAGCATCCTGGCCGAGACGTTCGATACCGAGGGCGTGGCAGCATCCGCCTTCGAAAGCCCCGGCGGATGGGCGGTCGAAGCGCACTTCGTGCTCGAGCCCGATCGAGAAAAAGTCGCGGATCTCGTGCGCGCGGCGGCGGGCGAGGCCACGGCGAACGCGATCAGGTTTGAAATTCTGCAACCGAAAGATTGGATCGCCGCGAGCCTTGCGAGTCTTGTGCCGATTTCCGTTGGGCGTTTCGTCGTTCACGGCGCGCACGATCGCGTCAAGGTCGCGAGCAACCGGATCGGCATCGAGATCGAGGCGGCGCTCGCCTTCGGCACCGGCCATCATGGCACCACGCAAGGCTGTCTCGTTGCGCTCGAGCGGATCGCGAAGACGAAAAGGCCGAAGCATATCCTTGATATCGGCACCGGCACCGGAGTGCTCGCGATCGCGGCGGCGCGCGCTTGGCACCGCGCAGTGGTCGCGAGCGACGTCGATCCGCTTTCGGTGAAGACCGCGCGCGCGAATGTCGAGGCCAATCGCGCCGGCGCTTATGTCCGCGCCGGGCGGGCGGCGGGCGTCGACGCACCGGCGATCCGCGGCCGGCGCTACGATCTTATTTTTGCGAATATTCTATTGCCGGTGTTGCAGCGTATCGCCCGCCCGGTGCGGCTGCTGTCGGCCAGACGCGCCACCGTCATTCTCTCCGGGCTCCTGCCCGAGCAGGCGAATGCGGCGCTTGCGGTGTGGCGCGCGCAGGGATTCGTGCTCGCGCGCCGGGACATCGTCGAGGGCTGGGTGACATTGACGCTCGCGCGGCCGCTCCGCCCCTCCTTGCGAAGCGACGGCAATAAAAATTACTTCACGAACGGCAGCGCGTTTGCATCCATGTAAGTCGCCTTCAATCCGGCGCGCGCGAGCGATGACTTCGGAACGAGGGCGCGGTACTTGCGAACCTCGATCTCGGCCTGGCGCATGCGCGCCTCGGCAACGGCGTTGAAGAAGCGGGAAAGCAGGTAAGCGAGGGCGGTCATGGGTGATCTCCTTCGGTTGCACTGTCCGGGACACCCTCCGGACGGAGTTATTTCGCAGTGCAAAATACCCCTATTGCAGCGCAATAGAAGGAGGTCAGCCCGCATGACTCACCTGCATGCCGCGCAGGACCGCTCTAAAGGGTTGTTAACCGGAGAAATTTTCGCCCTGCGCGGCGGGCGGGTCAGCTGCGCGCGCGCATGCCAACGGCGCGGCCGAGCGCCGAAGGCGGCGGCAATGTGCCGTGGGCCGACTTCATCGAGGCAAGTCGCTCCAGCACATCGTCGGGGAAGGGCGCGACCTTCTTTGTTTTCAGGTCGACATGCAGCGCAAGCTGCTCGGAAGTGGCCGAAATCCAGCCTTCGATCGCATGATGCAGCTCGGCATAGAGGTGCAGCCGCTTCTCGTCATAGTCGATCAGGCGCAGCGCCGCCCGCACCCGGTCGCCGGCCTTCAGCTCGCGCAGATAGCGCACATGGGCTTCGGCGGTGAAAAAGGAAGCGCCGCGCTTTTGCACGTAATTCGGCCCGAGGCCGACGAGCAGAAATGCCTCGTCGACCGCCCGGTCGATCAAGACGTTGTAATAGGCCATGTTGAGGTGGCCGTTATAGTCGATCCATTGGGAATCGACCGTCATCACCGTGGAGACGAACGGCGCGAAGAAAACCGGTTCGAAATCGATTCGATCGGGCATCTCGGGTCAGCGTATCCGAACTTCTTGTCGAATAAAGCACATTGCCGCTTTCATCGGCAATGGCCTGACGCTCGAAAGGGCATCTGCTAAGGTGCGACATAAGGGAGGAACAATAAAAATGGCCGAGGCCGCTGTCCGCAGGACACCGGACAAGATCACCCGCGTCAAGACGGCGCTTGCCGCCCGCTTCGGCAACAAGCTCGTTACCTCCGACGCGGTGCGGGCGCAGCACGCCAACACCACCACCTGGCTCGCGAACGAGCCGCCGGACGCCGTGGTCTATGCCGTTTCCGCCGAGGACGTGCAGGCGGTCGTCGCGATTTGTGCCGAGCACAGGGTGCCGGTCATTCCCTTCGGCACCGGCACCTCGCTCGAAGGCCACGTCAACGCGCCCTTCGGCGGCGTCTCGATCGACCTTTCCGAGATGAACCGCGTTCTCGCGGTGCACGCCGAGGATCTCGACTGCGTGGTGGAGCCCGGCGTCACGCGCAAGCGGCTGAACGAGCACTTGCGCGACCAGGGCCTGTTCTTTCCGATCGATCCCGGCGCCGATGCATCGCTCGGCGGCATGGCCTCGACGCGCGCTTCCGGCACCAACGCGGTGCGCTACGGCACCATGAAGGACAATGTGATCGCGCTCAAGGTGGTGCTCGCGAATGGCGAGATCATTTCGACGGCGCGGCGCGCGAAAAAATCAAGCGCCGGCTACGATCTCACGCGGCTCTTCGTCGGCGCCGAGGGCACGCTCGGCGTGATTACGGAAATCACGCTCAGGCTCGCCGGAATTCCCGAAGCGATCTCCGCCGGCGTCTGTCCGTTTCCGTCGGTCGAGGCCGCCTGCAACGCGACGATCGCCACGATCCAGTCGGGCATTCCGGTCGCGCGCATCGAATTGCTCGACGCGTTGCAGGTAAAGGCGTCGAACGCCTATTCCAAGCTCGCACTGAAGGAGAGCCCCAACCTTTTTCTCGAATTCCACGGCACCGAAACCGGCGTCGCCGAGCAGTCGCAGCGCTTCGGCGAAATCGCGACGGAATTCGGCGGCGGCCCGTTCGAGTGGGCAACCAAGGCCGAGGACCGCACCCGGCTCTGGCAGGCGCGGCACGATTCCTACTGGGCGATGCTCTCGCTTCGCCCCGGCTGCAAGGGCTTCGCCACCGACGTCTGCGTGCCGATTTCAAAGCTCGCCGAATGCGTCACCGCCACCCAGCGCGACATCGCGGAGATGAAACTGATCGCGCCCATCGTCGGGCATGTCGGCGACGGCAACTTCCATGTCGGCGTGATGGTCGACATGAACGATCAGGACGAGGCCGCGCGCGGGCGCAAGTTCCACGAGCGGCTGGTGGAACGCGCGATCGCCATGGACGGCACCTGCACCGGCGAACACGGCGTGGGACAAGGCAAGATCAAGTATCTTGAAGCCGAGCACGGCAAGGCGGCCGTCGAGGTCATGCGCTCGCTCAAGCGCGCGCTCGACCCGGACAACATTTTCAATCCGGGCAAGATCGTCATCGTTTGAACGGCATGCGAGGGCAAGCTTTGCCCTTCTTGATTGCCCTGAAAACGCTGCAAGTTCTGATTAGAAGGCTTGGGTTCGATTTCGGCTGATTGCCCGCCGTGGCCGCGTTCTGGAGCGTTCATTGCAACACACTCTCTTGGGCATCGGGCTTCTGTTGATCGCGGCGATCGTCGCCGCGCTTGCCGCACCCTTGTTCGTCGACTGGAACGCCTGGCGCGCGGAATTCGAGCAGCGCGCGAGCGCGCTCGTGAGCGCGCCGGTGATGATCAAAGGCCCGATCGAGGCGACGATTCTGCCGCTACCCGCCTTTGCGCTGCACGATGTCGCCATCGGCGATGCCGGAAACGGCACCGGGTTGCGGGCGGCGCAAATCCGCGGCGCGCTTTCGCTCGGCGCATTGCTGCGGGGCAGGTTGGAAGCCGAGGAAATCGTGTTGGCAAAACCCGATTTGCGGGTTTCGTACAGCGTGGACGGGAAGATCGATCTGCCTTCCGCGTCGAGCCAGGCAAACGCCAAAAACTTTTCGATTTCCCGCGTCGCATTCGACGGCGGCACGATCACGATCCGCGGCCCCGAGGGTAAGGAGACCCGGTACGAAGACGTCTCCGGCTTCGGCGCGTTGCAGTCGCGCCTGGGCCCTTTCAAGATCGAATTTTCCTACAAGCAGGGCGGACACGGCTTCACGATCCGCATGAGCGCGAACGAGTTTCGCGACGCTTCCGGCAAGGTCC